>JANQHY010000060.1 GCA_028282395.1 Gammaproteobacteria bacterium | reverse complement strand
GGATAGAGCTGTGAATGCTGAAATACTTTACCCATTTTGCATTGAGGATTCCACCGATAGCAATGGTAACACCAAGCATAGCAAAGTAGTAACCAAAGTGGTTCATAGGAACATGGAATAACTCAATGATGATGATCGGTGACACAGAGAAGAAAGCAAAAAAGATAGAGATAGCGCAGCCAGCCATGATAGCATAGCTGAGGAATGATCGCGTGGTTAAAATATTTTTATAGTGGTGCAGCATTTTTCGATTGATAGTAATTCGTTGATCGGGGCTTAGCGTCTCTTGCAACAGCAGTGTAGTAATTAAAAATCCAATCACACCAATGATTGTCAAAAACCAGAATACAGAGCGCAACCCTGCCCATGCAGCTAAATGGCCACCAATTATCGGTGCAAAAATAGGCGAGACGCTGATCGCAGTATTAATTAGGCTATACATACGCGCACTCATTTCGCCTTGAAATAGGTCGCGGACAACAGCATTGGCAGTGACTAGCATGCCGCAAGCCCCCGCAGCAGTAATAATGCGGGCGCCAATCAGTAGGGTAATATTAGGCGCCAGTGCGCAGATGATATTCCCTAATATAAAGAGTAATGAGGAGATGATTAACATTGGGCGGCGGCCGATCTGATCCGATAATGGGCCAAAGAGTAGCTGGCCGATGCCATTCGTGGCAAGGAAAAGACTTAGTGTCAGTTGGATTGCTTCTCGTGATGTGTGAAGCGCCAGGCGCATCTGAGCGACAGTTGGGATGTAGATATCGAGCGCAAAAGCAAAGGCAACGACAAATGGACAGAGATAGACCAGCAGTCGCAGTGGACGGCGATGATAATAGGATTCTGTCATATTATGCTAGTTCACTGTTTGCCAGAGCTTGTTGTAGCATACAGTAAGGCGAACGCTCTTTATGGGCTAGTGCCTCGATTGGGAGGTAAAAGCTCTGTTCAAGCAGATATTGCCCACGCATTGCAGCATGAGAGACCTGATCGGTAAAGACAATCCAACTGCTTTGCGCCGGTAACTGTTTTTCATCTTGGGCAGCAGTTTTTTGATAGTCATCATCAGCCTTCATCAGATTGTGCAGCTCATTCATGTAGTGGTCATAGAGGCTACGCTTGCTTTTGGTAATGCGTAGCAATCTCAGTAGACTCGCACGGGTTGAGGAGTAGCGTTTGGCTTCAGGGAGAAAGCGTTGCAGCACTTTATCAAATGGCTCACCGACACGCCAGACACGCGGTTCTCCTTCAGGGTGTACATTGCAAAACAGTCGTAAAATACGTTGGCCATGTACCGGTGTTGCGGGGAAGGCATCAACATGTAGGCGCGAATCATCTTTACGATATGAGGTTTGGCGCGTTTCAACTTCAGCCGGGCGGAAACTGGTGCGTGCCATAGTGAGATGTTGCTGGTAGTTAGGCAGTAGGTTCTCAATTAGTTCACGCGCAGCCTGTGAAAAGCGCATCATCATTCGCTGTAGTTTGACTTCGAGATCCTCGCTGCATTGGTTACCAGAGAGTTGATAGCCATTGAAACTAATATTTTTGCTGCCTGTTTTGAGAATTTCATTGGTAAGCAGGGCGCATTCGCCTTTGCTGAGTTCAAAGGGGAGATTTGGAAGAAAGAGTATCTGTCCAGATTCGAGTGCATTGACAGATGCATCCTGGATAGATTGCGCCACTTGAGGGTCCCAGCGGTTAATATCCAGTTCATATAAAGTATCCATAGATCGCCTCTTTTACCAAAATCAACATGCTGCCATTATCCTATTTTTCCTTGTGGAAAGCAAGATAATCGCCTTTGTCAGCATGGCATCTATGCTTAACTATTTGAAATTTATTTGCTATTTTTTTATTGTTTTTCCCTTAAACGGGAGAGTGGATAACCCAGGCTGCTAAATTATCTATACTCTCACCTTTCATGATTGTTACCTGTTGACCTGTGCATGTGGCTACATCCAGATGAGTCTAACAAAAATATTCGCCGATGAATTAACTGGGCTGATCGTCATAAATGTCAATCTTTCACTTTCCTTTCCTAATTAATTGACGGTGGGGAGGCAACGGAGGAGCTCAATAGGGCATCATCGTCATAATCATCGGGTTTTTGCGACATATCTTCGTCTTGATTGTCAAGTTGTTGGTTTTCTATATTAGTAGGATTAATTCCAATATCATTATTAACAGGCAAAGCATTTATTCCATTAATCGCGCCAAAAAAGTTCGCGTCAGTTACTAACGGTTGCTTGCCTGGAGAAAGAATCGACCTCTGGGGGCCAATAATATGAAAATTGCCATGTGATGTAGTAATAAAAATTTGCGTGTGGCCTATTGTAATTTTATTAATTTTTTCATCTTTTTCGAGAGAAAGATCAATTTTAGTGAGTTTAGTAACATAATCTTTATTTTCTGAACAGAGTGGTTCATAATCGCATACTGACCCGATAATATAGACGTTGTTTTTCGATGTAACAAAAAGAGCAGTGTCAAATCTCGCAGTAACAGATAAGAATCTTTCATCGTCTTCAAGAATTGGCATATCCATCTTAGTTGGTTCTGTACGGATATCTTCACTTTTATAGGTATAATGTATATTGCCAGAGTGATAAATATTATTTTCCGATGTTACAAGGATTACATTTGAACTTGTTACGCCAATATCTATAATTTTTTCCTTATTGTTAAGATTGGGAATGTTGATTTCAATAGGATTAATAAATAGGTGATCTTCAGAAAAATCGCCAAGCATCTGCTCATTATTTATTCCCATGGCATGGACCCTTCCTTTTGTAGTCAGTGAAAGTATGTTTTCTGAACAGCCGCCTGATGCGAATTTCTTGAATTTTTCATTTGCATTGAGGGTAACATATTTGAGTTCAATCATACTATTATTTTGTTGATTCGTTTGGTTGTTCTTTTTGAGAGGTACTAGCCATCCCGCCCATCCGCTAGCAAACAATCGACCATTTGAGGTAGAAAGAATCAACGAAGTGCCAGAATCTGGAAAAATATCAGTAATATATTCATTGAGTTTAAGTTGAGGAGTTTTGATCTCCACAGGTAATTGGTAAAATTTTCCACCAAATGGTAGTCTTTGTTCTTGCTTTGCGGCTGAAATCCTTTCGTAATCATCCTCACCTAGACCGTAGACTTTTCCAGATTGAGTATAAAAGAAAACCCCCTTCAGATCTGCTTTCATATCCACAACTATTTCATTATTATTAGGAAGCCAGGTTGATGTGAGTTCAACTGGGCTAGTAATTATCTTATTTTCTTTCTCGGAATCATTGATCATCTGCTTCCAATTCTTAGCCATACCATATATTTTATTATCATTAGTAAGAAAGAATAGGGTATTTTTTTGATATTCAAGAGGCAGTAAAATTTTGACTATATAATATTTTTGTATTAGTTCAATAATTTCATTGGGAATAAATTGATTATCATCGGTTTCTTGTCGAAGGTAGCCCATGAGGGCATGATCAATTTTTGAAAATGACATAGGGTAAATCTCCATTAAATTATTATTTATTTGATGAGTAGAGTATATGTTATATATCTCTAAAGCAATATAAGACGAGATGAAAAAAATATAATCTTATCTATATTATAATATAAGAATTTAATTATAATTGCGTAAGCATAGGGATGAATTGTCCAATCCGAAGAGGAAATTAATCATCTTGTGATGGCTCTTTTGTCCACTAGAAACAGAAGGTAAAAAATTCATCGTAGGTGACTCGGGATGAGCTTGAAGCCACAGCCATTTGGGCTGGCTTTGCATTCAGCAACATCTCCCCGTGTTGACCAGGACCAGTTAGCTCCTGCTGGAGTAATGACGACACCATAGGGGATATCCAGTCTTGTTCGAACAAAATTACTGCCGCCCTTCTTCGGGGTAGCAAGCATATAGAAGCAGATTAATTCCCCCCGTTTTGGTGTCGCAAGTGCGCGCCAGAAGCCACCACCACTCTCCTTGTTATGATCATGTATCTCAATGAACCAGTTAACGCCACGATAGGGCCAACTACCGGCGTTATATTGACTTTTGATCATAGTGTTAATATCAGGGCAGAAGAAGACCTTTGTTGGTGATATGGGGGTGGCAGGGCGTGCTGATGTAGCAGTGCTGGGTGAGTGTTGTGACCACTGTGTAATCGTAACGCCTTCAACACGACTAATTCTTTGCGTCAATTGTGTCCACAGCTGCGGAATCGTCGGCAGTTGATAAGCGAAAATTGCTACAACAATGATGATAAGAGCATAGGTGAAAATCAGTGATTGTAGTTCAATATGAATAAATGTTCGCGGTAGTTTAGCTGTTTTCATCTGTTGATATTTACGTAAACGCATGTAAACCGCAGGTACAATAAAGAGTAATAACCATAAAAAAAACAGTTGCGGCTGAATTTTCATGGCAATTAAGGTGATTACCCAGACATGAATCACATATAAGGTGAATAGTAGACTGTTTAAGCGGATTTTTTTAAGCGTCTGGCGCTGCTGATCATTCAACTGTGTGGTGTTGGCGTGCCTTTGGCGCTCATAAAATAGCCCAGCAACTGCCAACAGCAGGAGTATTACAACTAGCCATAATATCATAATAAAAGCCGTCTCTTAATTACACATAGATTCTACTATATTTAGATTATTTACTATAGCAAATAGAGGAAAGGGTCTCAACAGTGCTTGTTTATGGAGAATTGGCGGAAGTTGATGAGGTAGAGAGGTTTTCAATAAATTTAGCACCTTGATCAACCATTTGATAAGCGATGTCGAGATTTTTG
>JANQHY010000046.1 GCA_028282395.1 Gammaproteobacteria bacterium | reverse complement strand
ATCGTTTGGGAGTAATGCTTGGGACTGATAGACAGGTGAAATTGCAATAACATCGATGTTTTCAAGATGCTGAATAGCATCCACCGCACGGCGTAACTGTGTCAGACGGCAGCCAATATTACTGCCAAGGCCAAGAATTATTGTTTCTGCTGTCATGGTTTTTTACTCCCAGTCGCTTAGGGTAAAAGCACACTGTTGTAGATTTTGTAACGGTGGATTTTTAGTCACTGTCACAGAGAGCATGGCAATGAGCGGTGAGAAACTTTTAATTTTGTCATAGAGCTGTTGGGTCAGTGCTTCAATCAGTCTGAATTGGCGCTGTTGACAGTAACTCTCCAATGCCAGAGTCAGTTGGTGGTAGCAGAGCGTATCGTCGAGATCATCACTGTGGCAGGCGTTCGGTATAGTTGCCAGTTTGATTTTTATGGCGACAGTGATGGTTTGGGCAGTTTCACGTTCGGCAGCTAGATGGCCTAAATGGACAGTCAATGTTAGCGGCCCTAAGGTTAGATAGCTCTGTTTTATCATAGTTGTGGCTCTTCAGGGTATTTCACTGTGGCTGATTCTACAACAATCCCTGATTTTCGCAACTCTTATTTATTCGCACGTCCTAAGGGTTACACGTGGAAGAGGAGTGACTGGTTCACTATTATTATCCGAGTCGTTTAATATAATGGATAGTGGTTTCACGTTCAGGGAGCCAAAGTCTTAGCCACTCCATCCACTGTTTTTCATTAAGTGGCCAATATTGCCAGTCGGTGATGCCGGCTTGGTGGCAGGTCAGCTCAATCACTTCGCTGCGCAAACGGCGGCCGTGGCTAACGAGTGCTAAGATTGGTGCAGTGACACCTTTGGCACGCAAAGTTCCACATAGATCCAAAGTGGATTGGTCACTGAGATCAATATCAATAATAATTAAATCAGAGGGGGTTTGTAAAATATAATTGCTCGCCGCCTCATTGCCTCCGCGCTCTAAAGTATTGTTAGTCCAATTCGTAAAAGAGGCTTGAAAATTCTGTATTGGCCACTTTTTCGAATCAAGTAGGATTAAGTAGAGTGGTTGGGTTGAATGATTTTCCACATTATCTCCTCAATGATTAAAAATTTAATGAAATTGACGGGATAAGTAAGTTGGTAGAGAAGTACTGTTTATTGCAGCATGTTCTATAAATCATTTTATATCTCTTTGCGAGCCCCTCTCTGTTTTGCTATCTATCATCTGTTTTAATGCTAGTATCAGGAAATTCAGCATACAGCGCTGGAGCTTTTTTTATACCCGGTTTTTTTACGGTATTGTTACGATAGTATACTGAGGTCAGTTGACAGGTACAGATCAATTAATTGGGATTTAGTATAAATTGCTAATTTATTTTTTAGACGATTCAGATAATCTTCAGCGGTTCTAGGTGAGATTTCTAATATTTTTCCAGTTTCTTTTAGTGTCCTGCCCTGTGCTAAATGCTTTAAACAATGAAACTCGCGTGCAGTGATGATAGTGCGCTTGCCTTGATGCAGAATATGGTAATGGCGTGGTTGTAACACCTGATGCAGATGATCGCCATGAAGCGCTGGTGGATCGGTTTCATTGATGTTTGTTATAGGTGTTAAGTAGGG
The DNA here is from genome assembly GCA_028282395.1 of Gammaproteobacteria bacterium. Next base: position 3,241 of record JANQHY010000046.1, on the reverse strand, counting down.
TGCTAAGGAGATTTTTGTTTTTTCTGCTTCTTCAATTAACGATTTTGCTTTGTCAAGAAAATAGTGTTTGAAGGTTGTTAAACAGTCCCAATGGCTGAAGTAAAATTGGGTTAAATCCTTCATTGTGCGTGATGCAAAACAGAAGCATTCAATAAATTCATTTTGCTTATTAATTAGCGCGAATTTGCTACCAATGCCATACGTTTTTGCTAACTCATCTGCTTGTGGGTTTGCTCGCTTTAGTGAATAATAAAAGGTATTGTTTAGGTAGTTAAGTCGACTATCTTTTTTGTCCATTATCTCTAATAACTTTTTTCGCCGAGTGAATTTTCCGGCTTCAATGACTGCCTGATTCCAGTCACTATAGGTGGTCAATGAGAGTAGTTCGTTATTGTCATAATATCTGAGATAGTAGAACAGATTGATTTCAGAGTGATTGAATAGGGGTTCTGCAATACGGTTCATCTCTTCCGTAAGAGTGAATAAATGATTTTTTAAGGGAAGGTTAACTGACATATCTCTACTCTATTATTTTTACCCTGATAGTTAATACTTGACATAACATAACCGGTTTTTCCTATAGCACAAGGCAAAAAAGAAAAATTACATAATGTAATGAACATTACTGACTTAATTGATAGATGATAGCCTGTTTTAACCAGGAGGTAGTCGAGTTACATAGCGGCACCATGGCAGTTGCTGACGGTAATATCCATTGTTATAATGGCCGACGAGGTGTACTTTGCAGGTAAGTAGGGCGACCTAAGTCTAAACAGGAGCAAATAATGATCGATTTTCAAGTGGTGCTAGATCGCGACAGTGGTGAAAAGAGCATACAGACCAACTTACGTGGTAAAGAGTTGTTAAATATTCCACAACTTAACAAGGGGACTGCATTCTCTCATGAGGAGCGTATGGCGTTTGGGCTATTAGGTAAACTGCCCTATCATATTGAAAGTCTTGAGGAACAGGTGGCGCGCACCTATTTCCAGTTACAGAATCAGGGTAGTCGCTTAAGTAAATATATTTTCCTTAATAATCTGCATGATAAGAACCAAGTGTTGTTCTACAAGGTGATCGAGACCTATCTTCATGAGCTGCTGCCAGTGATTTATACTCCCACAGTCGGTACCGCGGTGAAGACTTTTAGTCAGAAGTTTCGCCGACCGCGCGGCCTATATATTGCCTATGAAGATCGTGATCATATTGAGCAAATTCTAGACAATCGTTCTAATGAGGATGTTGACCTAATTGTTGTCACTGATGGAGAGGGCGTCCTCGGAATTGGCGATCAAGGTGTCGGTTCAATGGATATTCCGATTGCTAAGTTGGCAGTTTATACAGTCTTAGGGGGGATCGATCCCAACCGTACGTTACCGATTACATTGGATGTCGGGACCGAAAATGCTAAATTATTGAATAATAGCATGTATTTGGGTTGGCGCCATGAGCGCGTGCGTGGTAAGGCCTATGATGATTTTGTTGATCAATTTGTCAATGCGGTAAAGAAAAAGTTTCCTCGCTGCTTCCTTCATTGGGAGGATTTTGGTCGCCAGAATGCCCAACGCCTGTTAGATCGTTATAAAGATCAATTGTGCACCTTTAATGATGATATTCAAGGTACTGGCGTCGTGGCATTAGCCGCTATTTTAGCTGCAGTAACAGCTAAGGGCGAGACGCTAGCACAGCAGCGCATTGTTGTATTTGGTGGAGGCACGGCTGGTTTAGGCATTACCCATCGACTTTGCCATGCACTGGTTGACTTGACTGGGTTAAGTGAAAAAGAGGCAAAAGAGCATTTTTGGATTATTGATCGTCAAGGGTTATTGCTAAATAATAGTGCTGACTTGACTTCTGAGCAGAAAAAGTATGCCCGTGCTAGTCGTGAGATAGCCAGTTGGGCGGGTAGCGATTTTGCTGAAGTCATCAAGCAAGTTAAGCCGACTATTCTTATCGGTTGCTCAGGGGTTGCTGGCGCATTTAGTGAAAAGATTGTTAAAGAGATGGCAAAGCATACAGCACAGCCAATTATTATGCCGCTGTCTAATCCTACTAAGCTTGCTGAGGCAGTGCCACAGGATTTACTCGATTGGACGGATAATAGAGCGTTGGTTGCTACGGGCAGTCCATTTCCTAATTGCTGTTATCATGATCAAGAGATGCGCATTGCACAGTGTAATAATGCGTTAATGTTTCCACCGCTAGGTCTAGCAATTTTAGCCGTGCAGGCTAAACGCCTGACAGAAACAATGTTAAGTGTTGCGGCGCAAACATTAGCTAAACAGGCGCCAATTTCGAGTAATCCCCAGTGTCGTGAACTGCTGCCAGAGATCTCTCACACTTATTTATTAGCTAAAGATTTGGCACTTGTTATCGCTAAACAGGCAGTAGCAGAGAAAATGTGTGCTAAATTGACTGATGATGAGATTCGTCAACGTATTGCTGAGATAAGTTGGCAGCCGACCTATCTGCCATTTAGTTATGTTAAGTCGCTTAAGTGATCGTAGTTTTATACTTATTATTAGGCAGCGGAGTTTGTGGAACAATATTGGGGGCATTGTCTTTTGGTAATTTATCGTCTAAAGACGTATAGATAGTTATTTGAGACGGTGGTGATTTTATTGGTACTTTGTTGATCTCTTCGTCAATGACGGGAGTTTTTGATAAAAGCGAGTTTGCCTTTGGATTTTTAACTGTCTCACTGATGACTTTGCCAGTTGTGCCACTTTTGGCAAGAGTTTCTCTATTAGAGCCACTGCCATCAGGTAACTTTTTCTTCTCTTTGGTAACCAATTTATAGATTCCATAACCTGCCAAGACAAGTAACCCAGGAATGATGCCAGTAAAAATAAATGCAATGGTAAAAAAGGCATATGTCCATCCTGATCGCTTTTCAGCGGAGCTGTCTAATTTTTGTGATGCTTTTTTATCTGTTATAGCAGTCCGATGATTCTTTTTTGGCGGCTTATGTTGGTACTTATATGTCTGGTTATTATGCTTATAATATTTCTTTTCTATTTTAGGGGCGTTTAATGCTTTGCGGTTTTGACAGAAACGCATATAGCATTTATTGATATAGAAATTTATTTTTTCGCTCACCAAGTTTGTGACGTATTTGAAATACTCCTCTTCAGTTTCTCGCGGGCGAACAATAAAGTGCTCTGATTTTGATAAGTTTTTTTTATCGAATTTGTGTAGCTTGCTCAACGAGTCGAGTATGGTATTTTTATCACAACCAACT
>JANQHY010000026.1 GCA_028282395.1 Gammaproteobacteria bacterium | reverse complement strand
TACTTTTGCTTGCTGCAACACTGGGAACAGTGATTCAGCCAGCTTCACTGCTGTTGAGGCAACGGAAACGGGACACGCCCCTACTTCAGTATGAGTACGAATTTTTTTTGTCAGGTGAAATACCTGTTGAAACAGTGCCGAAAGTTGCGGGCCCATTGCATCATTCTCTTGGGCAGTCGCCACTGCCTCTTTTACTTGACCAAATATCTGCGGTTCGCCCACCACCATTGAATTCAACCCACAGGCAACTCGCATAATATGGCGCACCACATCCTGATCACGATAGTGGTAGCTGGCATCATGTAGCTGTGCAATATCCATCTGGCACCAGTCTGCCAATGCCATCAAAAGACCTTTACTATCTTCACCATGCGCATAAATTTCAGTGCGATTGCAGGTTGACAGTACCACCGCTTCATAAATGCCTGTTTGTGCTAATAGTGTTGATAAAAACTCTGCCAACTGATCCTTGGCAATAAACAGTTGCTCACGCAGCCCAATATCCGCCGTCTCATGATTAATACCGCAAGCAAGTAGTGTCATGTGCTGCCTCTATTCTGTTCAAATTATTGTAAGTATGCTGCAATAGTAACGAGTTGCTTCCGTCACGTCAAATTCCTTCCAAAATCGTTGTCCTGCGGCTTGTCCGCGGGACGACGGGGTAATGGAGAATGACTATAGTGAATAATTACCTTTCGTGTAAATGAGAGGGGAAAAATAACGATCCTAATAGTATTTATACAGCAGTGCGATCACTTTATCCTGGAAAGCCCTAGCGTGACGTAGATTCAGTGCATTATTCACCATAATCGAAATAATCAACCGTCGCCCGTCCGCCGCAGTAACATAGCCTGCCAACGTCACATGCCCTGCTGATAACGTCCCCGTTTTGGCATGAACTTTGCGCAACAATCGACTCTTACCGCCCATACGGTAGGCCAATGTACCATCGATACCAGAGATAGGCAGGGCCTGATAAAAAGTGTTATAAATTTTTGCTTGGCTAATATGGTAGAGCAGGTTGACAAACTGCTGTGGCTGAATCCGATTATAATAAGATTGCCCTGAACCATCGAAAATCGGCGTCCCTTTCAAATTGATTCCTGCATGCTGTTTTAAAATTGCTTTTTCAGCACGAACACCATTCTGGAAATCACCATGCTGAAAATAGACCGCGCCCAACGTTTTAATTAATACACCAGCGTAAAAATTATTTGAGTGCTTCAACATGGTTTTGGTCATAGCTGATAACGGTGGAGAACTGTGATCAACCAATGTTTTTAATCCCATTGGTGCTTGGCCGCCAATTACCTGTCCTTGTAATTGAATACGGCTGTTTTTTAATGCATCTGCCACCACGCCCTGAGCAAACCGTTGCGGATTTTTAATAGCGATTTTTAGTACCGAATCATCTTTTCGCGCTGGCCAGCAGCCGTTAAAATAGAGATGGTTAGTGCGACTGGCTCGCAAAAGAAGCGAACAGCTATGGTTCGCTGCTTGTTGACTTGCTGCAACAACATTTGCGCTAACTGGGAAATAGCTACCATAGCCCGCAACCTTCACTGCTGTTGGTGCACCAATACGTCGAGTCGCCAACATTTTCACAACAATGAAGTTCTGATTTAGCGCCACCGCAGTAATCGGCGCCGAGTAATACCAGTTGATGCTGTTCCAGGTCCAACCTGGTGCATAGTTGGGCGGACGAAAACGTGAACCATCAATAATAACGTTACCCGTAATTTGCCGCACTCCCTGTTTATGCAATGTTTTAATCATCTGCTGAAGCATTTTAACTTTCAGTGTCGGGTCACCACTAAAAATAATGTAAAGATTGCCATTCACGATACCCTGCTTAAATTGCTGTTGACTAACGGCTATTTTAGTGTGAAAGCGGTAGTTACTACCTAATTGATAGAGCGCTGCAGCAGCAGTAAATACTTTCATATTACTGGCGGGAACAAAACGACTACTACCACGATAGCGATAAATAATATTACCACTTCTACCGTCAGCAACCGCAATACCTACTAATCCCTGGGTACGATCTCGCGCAACTAGCGCATTGACCTGTTGATTCAATGCCGCAATATTAGCTGCTTCTGCCACTTGGCAAAATAGCAGAGCAATAATACATATCATGCCACGTTTAGCAAATACTAAGGTACCCTGTAATAGTGACTTCACCGTTGCTCCTCTTCTTACCCTGTTGGATAATCATCTCATTTCAGCCGCCACTTCTCAAGGTCTACGCTTAGTAAATTCGCAGACGCTGTTTTTTGCCTTTTCTTTGACAATAACCGCAACCGTTATGTTCTCAACAGCCGATGACTTAATAGCAGCAGCAAAGCACAAATCGCTGCAGACACGCCACCAATTACTAATGGAATATTGACTGAAATCGCTCCAACAAAGCCACCTAAGTACGTTGCAACCAGAAAACCGACTGCAACAATGGCATCGGTGACACCCATAATCCAGCCCTGTTTACTTTTATCAACATGGTTAGAAAACAGCGTTAACAATAATGTATAGTTGACACTATTAGACAATCCTAAAAGGAAAAATAGTCCCCACACCCATCCAGATTGGTGCACTAAGGTTGTTAACAGCAATGCTAATGATGTTACTGAAATGCTAACCACTAATGGCACAAGAGGATTGAATTTGGCAACCTTTTTCACCACATAACCAAACCCAACAAGATAACTGATCGAAAATAGTGTCCAAAACAGTGCGGTCATCGTGGTATCATAATGGTAACGTTGCAAAAGAAATGGAGAAATAAAAATTAGCGCTACACCATTCGCTACCATGAGAAAAAGAAAAATGATAGATAGCATTCGTATACCACGATCACGAAAAGCAAACAGCAAAAGTTCAATGGCATGATACCAACGCAAAGTAAATTGACATGACTTAGTTAACGTTTCGTGAAAACAGAAAAATACTAAAATCACATTCAATAATGATAACAGTGCGATAAAATAAAATGGAACAGTAAAATTGAGCCAGTGCAACAGATGACTGTCCGACAATAGCCCACCCATCAAAGGCCCTAACGACCAACCAATAGACGAGGAAAAAAGCATATAGGCGAGATTCCTGGTTTTATCGGCTTTACTACTAAGGTCAATTATTGCTGCCTGGGCAATTGACTGGTTACCAGAATTAAATCCTGCAATTGCACGTGCAGCCATTAATAGAATAACACTATGCCAAACAACCGCTGATGCTGATAATAGATAACTCACAAAAATAGCTGACATGGTGATACATAACATTTTACGCCGACCAAAATGATCTGACAGATCACCTAATAGCGGCGCACCAAAAAACGACATCACTAAGTAGATACCTAGGGTATGGCTATATAAAAGATAGCGATCATGAAGTGTGGTTGCAGCTGGCAAAATCGATATTTTGCGATCAAGAAAAAGCGCATTTAATAATGGAAAAAAAAAGCCAATACTAATATTGTCAATTAATATAACAAATAATAGTGGCACTGCTGCAGTAGGAAAATGGTTACTCTTTTTCATCACTGTATGCTCACTCAATAGGAATCAGGCAAGCGATTGTCATTCGACATAAAATGCTCTATTAATATTTACCTGTCCAAACTTATTCTTGTAACTGCTCACTCCTGTCGCTGCGAGGGGCTTAGCACCGAAGCAGTTCAGCAACAGTACTGATGGTGACTGCAGGGCTAGTTTGCTGGGCTAAACTCGCAATGACGAGGATACCAGTAGTGATCCATTTTTGCGCTTTTTACTAGGTGGCTTCCGATTGGAGAGCGGTACGCACCTGTTGACTTATCTGTTTCATATCTGCACGCCCCTGAATTTTTGGCTTAAGAATAGCCATGACTTTACCCATGTCACTCACCTGTGCAGCACCACTATTGGCAATCGCGTCTGTTATCAGTGTGACTATTTCCTCCGCACTGAGTGGTTGCGGTAAATAGCCCTGTAGTTGGTCAAGTTCGACTTGCTCTTTTTGCGCTAAATCTTCGCGACCGCCCTGCTGGTATTGTTCAATTGATTCGCGATGCTGCTTGACCTGCTTAACCAATACGGCCAACACCTCTTCATCACTTAACTCTTTACGCTCATCAACTTCGCGCTGCTTGATCTTCGCTGCAACAAAGCGCAAGGTAGATAGCCGTACTTTGTCACGCGCTTTCATCGCTTCTTTGATATCATCATCAATCTGTTGGCGAATACTCATTATCTCTTCCCCCCTGTGCGCAAAACGCTTTCCCTAGTCAATCTCTTCCCATAGTGACGCAAAAAGCGTCAGAAAAGAGACAATTAATTCTCAACTCCGATGCAAGCCTCGTTGGCAATAGATATATGCTTAGCGATTGCCGCCACGACGGCGATCATTACTGCGTTTTGGCTTAGCCTTTTTAGTACGTAATGGGGTCAAAACACTACGTGATATTTTCTTCTTCCAGCGTTTAACTGCCGCCGCTTCGCGACGTTTACGCTCCCAGGCTGGCTTCTCATAGTACTCAAGACGGCGGATATCAGGCATCAATCCTGCCTTTTCACACGCACGCTTAAAACGTTTCAATGCAATATTGAAGGGTTCTCCCTCTTTAACTCTTACACTAGGCATACAATTCTATCAACCTCCCAAATTATATACTTATCCAGACTGATTTACTCTCACAAATTCATTGTGAGTACGGATTCTAGCCGGTTCCACCAGGAAATGCAAAACAATTCGGTTAATTTATCAACTTTAATGATAACGAAGTTGTTGAGGTATCATTACTCGCGCTCTCGCCATGGTGAATGCCTTCATTATCATTGCGAGCGTAGCGAAGCAATCCAGGCCCGAAGTTAAAATTCTGCTTTGGCATCGCGCGCCAGTAGGGCCTGCAGCGCCTGTTGTGGCGATAGTTGCTCTTGAATCACTGCTAATAATGTCTTGGCGATTGGCATCTCAACCTGATAACGCTGTGCCAACACCCCGACATGTTCAACCGCCGTTCTACCCTCAACTACCTGTTGAATAGAGCGTTCTGCTTCATCAATACTCTGTCCACGGCCAATAGCAAGGCCAAAAGAGCGGTTACGTGACTGATCATCGGTACAGGTCAATACCAGATCGCCCAAACCTGCTAAGCCCATGAAGGTTTTTTCATTAGCGCCCATTGCCACTCCCAGGCGCATCATTTCAGTCAATCCACGTGTTATCAATGCACAGCGAGCATTACTACCAAAACCTAACCCGTCAGAAATCCCTGCGGCAATCGCATAGATATTTTTCAATGCACTACCAATCTGAACACCAATAATGTCATGACTAGTATAGACGCGAAAAGTGCCACGGTGAAAATAGTCAACAATATCCGCCAAAAACAGTTTATCCTCTCCCGCTACCACAACTGCTGTCGGCAAGCCCGCAGCCACCTCTTTAGCAAATGATGGCCCAGATAGTACTGCTAAAGGGAGATCGGGCCCTAATATCTCTGCAGCAACATCACTTAATAATGCACATTGATGCGGATCAATCCCTTTCGTTGCCCACAACAGGCGACTACCCGCCTGGATATACGGCTGACAAGCAAGGATGGTTTCACGAAAGGCATGACTTGGCACTACACAGAGCAGATCACCCGCCCCCTCCATCAACTGTGCTAACGTATCAAATACCATCAAGTTATCAGGTAATTGTATATCGGGTAGGTAACGGCTATTACAGCGAGTCTGCTGCATCTCGGTAAGACTCTGGCTATTTTTTCCCCATAGGCGTACTGCCTGCCCATGACAGGCGAGATGGATAGCCAGTGCCGTCCCCCACGAGCCGGCACCCAATACCGCAATCGGTCGCTGCGCTGTTGCCATAATCAATAAAGACTATCTATTTCTATTCGTTACCTTCTTCGCCCGCTTCTTCCTTACCCTGTTGCTCTTTTTGCTGTAGGTAAATCGCCTCAAAATTGACTGGAGCTAAGGTAATTGGCGCAAATGAAGCTCTGACAGAGACATCAGAAATGGCTTCACGAACATAAGGAAATAGAATATTAGGACAGTATGCACGCAGCATGTGGTCAAGCTGTTCTTCGGTAAATCCAGCCAGACGGAAAATAGCAGCCTGTTTTGCCTCGATGACTAATACAGATTGTTCACCATTTTTCACTTCGACAGTGGCCCGCAAAATTACTTCGAAATGCCCTTCTTCCAATGGATTATTGGTCACATTTAAATCAATATGTGTTTTAGGTACCCATTGCTGTTTAAATAGATCAATACTGCCAGGCATCTCTAAGGACATATCTTTAATATAAACACGCTGAATCTCAAATTGAGGCTGTGCACTCTGTTCTTCGGCCATAATATTCTCCTCCTCGAAAAGTAAATAGACTAATCAAGCAACAGTGTGGCAAATTTAAGCGCATTTTGCAATCTCAATTTAGGAGAAGAGAGGAATAAGAAGGGAAAACTCTTACCTTCTAATCCTTCAAGATTCTATCAAGCTCTCCAGCTTTATCGAGCGCGCGCAGATCATCAAAGCCACCGACGCTTTTACCATTGACAAAAATCTGCGGCAACGTGCGGCGCCCACTCCAACGAATCACTTCATCACGCAGATGGGGAGCATCATTGAGATTCACCTCTTCGTAATCCACTCCCTTTTTCTTTAGCAACGCTTTAGCAGAATCACAATAAGGACAAAATTCGGTCACATAGATAACAACTTTTGCTTTTAACAAATCATTCACGACATTTTTCCCTTTTCAGTTGGCAAACTGGCATCATTCCATTTTGCCATTCCACCTGTCAAAATTTTGACCAATGGAAACTGGCCACTTTTGCGCAGCAGCTGTGCCAGCTTAGACCCTTCTTGCTCACGCTGGCAAACAATCGCCACTTTCCGCCCCTTATATTCATCCAATAGTGTTAACTCTTTTATTACCTTAGCAGCAGGAATATTCACGGCATTAATAATATGGCCGCGGCGAAAAAGATCACTACTACGAATATCCAACACCAATGCCTGATCGTGGTTAATCAACTTAACCAACGCATGTGGTGAGATAGCCAGACCAGAGAGTTGGTTATTTATTCGATCATAGCTAAATACCATAATAAACAACACGATAAATAACCCTACCAACAACCAATGGTCCGATGCAAACTGCAATATTAATTCAGCATTCATGTCGACTCTATTCCTAATTCTGTTGGCCCAAGCTTATCATGCTATTTACGTGAAAGAAAGCCGCACTCCCTCCTCTATGATGGCTTTAGTATACTAGTAATAACTGTTGTGAAATTATTCTCTTTGCTACAATCTATACCAAATGCATCTTTAAAAACGTCCTGCGTCGTAGAGCCGAAAAAAGCACCTGCCGCCGCACGCTTATACAGCTGATAGAATGTCTGATTCTCAGGGCAGTCCAAATCCCATGAACTCTTTTTCCAGTGCTTATAAATTTTAATGCAGCCGAGCTGATACTTTTTTTTATACTCCTGCTGATAGGCAGCGAGAATCTTTGACACGACTTTCCTATCACGCATCATAGTTAAATAGAGCTCTTCTGCCATCGTTGACTCCCCATCGTACCAGCAGACCCTACGACCAAAAAAACCGCTAGTACAGAAGAAACTCGACATCGAAACATAATGGAGGATAATCATAGCGCTGTCATTACCAAAAAATTTACTCAGTATCTGTCCAGAACGCACTAACCAATCAATTGCATCAATATCGGCACGACACTGCTCCCATACAGAAACTATCTGCTTCTGCTTGCATAACATGTAAGCGGTATACAACGCCTGTAATGGCGATTGCATAAGCATACTCCACATCACCGTTCCCAACTCATCGGCCTGGTGGGCAATCAACACAGCTGTTGCCAATCCAGGGTTACTTTTAACATAGCTGAGCAGTGCTTTTCCGCGAAATTTCATCGGCAACTCAAGCTCATTATCTAATGTTAGCCGTATCGCACATGCTTCCAGCTCAGCTGAACAGAAAGACTCCACTGCTGCAACAGTCCCACCATACTTTCTTATCCGGGCGATGATTGGCGCTGGTCGTGGCAAAGCCGTGCTTTTATTTTTTAGATGCTGGTACAATATGAAGTCGGTTGAGCCATTGCACTCATCGCCCATCTTGAGAATGCTGCTAAAAGTGTCTTTCTGTATACAGTAGATTTTCTGCTGCCGTGAAGAGAGATGTAAGAGATGTATTTTATAGCGGCAAATATCATCAACACAATAATCTTTAGCAAAATCCCTTTGCGCCAAACCTTTCTTATACTGCAGTGTAAAAACTCTTATTATTGCCTGCAAATAACTTCTGGGCTTTCGATGCCGCGCAATCGCTGCTAAAAGCACTCTTGAATTATGTGCATAATCGGGATTGACAAGCTCCATTCCCATCAATGCAATCTTTTCCATATTATTTAATGGCGGTTTGCACAAGAACGTTCTATAATCGCCCCGTTTAGCAACTTTATCGACCCGCCTCGCTTGCAAAGATTTATTAGATTGGCATATAAACGGCAATAGCCCTGAGAATAGTGTCAAACAGAGCTCACTACAGCCAGTCTCAGCAAGCTCAATAAAGGCATCAATTTCATCCTCATCAAAAGAGCCATTATACTCTTTTCTGGCACAGCAGTAATATTGCATCGCTAACAGAGTGACAGCTATTGTATCAATATTTTTAATTAATGAGCTATTCTTGCGTTGCAGTGATTGTAGAAAAGCGCTAACAATACCGGCTAATGGCTTAAGCGAACGATCACGTGGGATAAAATACTTTATACGTGAACTATGCAAGTAGTCCTCGGCATAGTGCCCACCACGAAATAGTTGATGCTTATAAAGTGCCGTTACTATCACCGTAACAACTTTGAACGATACCGGCCCAACTTTGTCTAATAAATCTTTTATCACTAATAAATTTGCATCACAAGTGCCAAACTGCGGGACACCAAAAAAGTCATAACTTTTTAGCGAACCACGCAAATTGTCTAATTCATCTTTACTAAAGTTGCGATGATCACTATGGATAGATTGGATATACTGCTCCGTTGCATGATCAATTAATTTTTTTTGATACTCTTCCTGAGAAGATAAATTTCCACCACCTCCACTTTTCAGATTATCATCGAGTCTATTCGGCTGCAGGAAGCCAAATTGATGAAGCTGCTTTAACATTACCTGGCACTCTTTCAAGCTCTCTGTCTTAAGGCTTTTTCCATAACAAATCGTCTGAGTATATTGTTTCAGCAAGTTGCCATCTAATTTTGCTTTTTTATTATCTTGAGAAAATGGCTTCTTGACTACTGTAAATGCTATCACACTACTACCCCCTAAAGTTCCTTAAGGGGGCAATATAAAGCATCTTAAACGAGAAGTATGTAATATATGATGCGAATAATTATAGGCCATTTTTAATTAATCGCTTCATTCTTTATAAGAAAAATAATTCTCGATACTCAAATCAGGAATACTAACCTGTGAACTAACATTACTAACATCACTAACATTACCATCACCATCAGAGAGGCTACTGCTAGATTGATTAAACCAGCTACCATGATAGCCGACAAACTTTCCATCATTTGTTGCTTTTTGGACATCACCATCAAAATCATCATTAGCTGGCGTTACTGCATCAAGAATTACCTTACTGCTGCTAGACAGACTATTACGCTGCAACATTAAATCTTGCTCAGATACAAATACATTATCATGTTTGTACTGCCTTACTTCATCTTCATCAAAGAGCTTACAAAGTATCCCTAATGTTGTTTCATTTGCTTTTATCACTATTTTTCCGTCTTTATAGACTATTTTATCAGCAATATTAAAGCGATCACGCCCATAAGAATCACGAGCATAGTCAATGATACGCTCTTTAATAGCATTAAAATGCTTTTTACTCTTTATGCGCGCACTAAGTGTAAAGCTATTTCTATTCTTTCTATATAAAGACCAAATTAGCTTTCCTTCTGGCAAAACTTTTAGATGCTTCAACTTAATATCGTTCTCTTTTGTCTTCGTTTTTGAAGTTAAGTGACGCAAACTAAATAACATCTTCATTTGTGCACGCGTACATATCATATTAGCGCCAAGCACATCAAATACCCGTTCAGCACCAGAATAAAATCGCCGCCTCATGGCATTAATATCAGCAGTATATTCCGGATAGTCGCGCTTGAATTGATTAAACAGCGTTTCACATGACCCCGGGATGATTTCATTGTATTGCCGCTCAAATTCTGGATTGGTCTCACAATAATCTCGAATAGCTGCTTCAATCAAGTCACGTCTGCCTTGTGAAGGAAAATACCATGCGCGCTGTGCTGGCGTCAGCAGACGATAAAGTTTAAAAACCCCCTCCATCTTTTCATCATCACGAAAATCGTTAAAGATGGAATAGTTCTTGCAGTCATGGCCGAACCATCGTGGATCCTTTGTTGAGAAACTAAAATCCGCCTCCAATGTTTCCAACATAATATTTCTATCATCGCCATAAGCATGGCCAACATCAAAAGCATATAGCTTAAGATTACCATGCTTATCTTTGATTGCCCCTTTATTTTGACAACGACTACCAATTCCGTCATAATCCCCAGTCATAATCATCGTAATCAAATGGCCGCCAACATCGGTAAACTCGGGATTAGAGATACCATCCTTAGCCAAGACTTTGTGCTTATCTTTTCCTTGAGCATGATCAGTTAATTCTGATAGCCTTGGCTCCCAAACACATAATGGCATATATTTTTTTGTTCCATCGGCATAAACGCTTTGCAATACTGATATCTCTTGTGCCTGTTTTGGCATAGCAGCCCCAACTAGCCGGGTGCTCAGTACCTCAATCACCGCCCCCTTGTTCTGCTCATCAATTTTTTCTTTGCCATATCGATCCCACAAAAATACCTTGCTATCAATATAAGCATTTTGAATTTTTCTAAGAGGATTATAACTACCTGCATTTTTTATTTTTTTCTTTTCACCTTCGGCAAATGCATTTGTCTTTTCAATTTGCTCAAGGCCAACACCAACACTATCACCAGAACGGTTAATTTCATCATAATCCTGCTTTAACAAATACAACTTCTGCTCATACTCTCCTGCAATATCGCCCTTCAGCGCCTCCATATAGTCAAGGCAGCGTCCCTCTTCTCGCAATACATCAATTAATACCAACATATCATCCAGTGAACGTACCTCACCATCATTATTAAAAGGCGAACGATTGCCAAGAAACTTAATTAAAT
>JANQHY010000313.1 GCA_028282395.1 Gammaproteobacteria bacterium | reverse complement strand
GGATAGCTCGCCTTCAGCAGAGCCAGCAAGCTGTTATGATGGTTGGATTTGCTGCTCGAGCAGCAATGAGAGAGATTATCTTAATGAAAATATTAGTTTTAGGTATAACAGGCATGTTGGGTAATGCCATGTTTCACGTCATGGCAGAGGATGACCGTCTGGATGTCGTTGGTACGCTGCGAAATGGTGCGGCGCGATGCTATTTTGCTGACGATCTGGCTGAAAATATTCTCTCTGGTATTGATGTGCAGAGTGTCGATACACTGATCGAAGTTTTTGCTGCCGTTCAGCCTGATGTTGTGATTAACTGTATTGGTGTTATTAAACAGACGGTCGCAGCAAAAAATCCGCTGGAAGTTTTACCGATTAATTCGCTGCTACCGCATCGTCTCGCGCATCTTTGCCAAGCTATAGGGGCGCGCCTAATTCATATTAGTACCGATTGCGTCTTTTCTGGTGATAAAGGCGGTTATGTGGAGACCGATATACCTGATGCCCAGGATCTATATGGCCGAGCGAAGTTATTGGGTGAAGTCGTTGATGCCCCCCATGCAATTACTCTGCGGACCTCTATTATTGGCCATGAATTGAGCGGTTTTCTTAGTTTGCTGGAGTGGTTTTTAATGCAGCAGGATAGTGCCAAAGGGTTTACTCGAGCGATCTTTTCCGGGTTACCAACCTATGAGCTATCCCGTATTGTGCGTGATTTTGTTTTGCCCAAGCCCGCGCTAAGTGGACTCTATCATGTTGCTGCTGCGCCAATTAGCAAATTTGATCTGCTCACCACGGTTGCTGAGGTTTATGGTAAGACAATTACAATTAGTCCTTCAGAGGAGTTGGTGATTGATCGTTCACTTGATGCCAGCCGTTTTAACGATGCAACGGGCTATCGTGCCCCAGACTGGCCAACTCTGGTCCAAGGAATGCAGACATTTAACAATAAGGTGAAAATTCGTGCTTAAATCAAAAACTCTATTAATTACAGGTGGTACCGGCTCATTTGGAACAGCTATTATTAAGCGATTATTGACGACTGAAATTGATGAAGTACGTATTCTTAGTCGCGATGAGAAAAAACAGCATGACATGCGTTTGGCATTAAATAATAGCCGAGTAAAATTTTTTATTGGTGATGTGAGAGATCGCGATAGCGTTGCCGAAGCAATGCGTGGAGTCAACTATGTGTTTCATGCTGCGGCATTAAAACAGGTGCCGTCATGTGAGTTTCACCCACTACAGGCGATAAAGACCAACACACTGGGTGCGGGAAATGTTATGGATATGGCCATTGCCGAAGGAGTGGAGCGGGCAATATTCTTGAGTACAGATAAAGCAGTTAATCCGATTAATACTATGGGGATGTCAAAGTCATTAATGGAGAAATTAATGTTGGCAAAATCGCGCATGCAGATGTCTGATGATGCTATTCTCTGTGCCACGCGTTATGGTAATGTTATGGCATCACGTGGTTCTGTTATTCCTCTATTTGTAGAGCAGATTAAAGCAGGTAAACCATTAACAGTAACTGACCAAAACATGACGCGATTTCTTATGTCGCTTGACGACTCTGTTGATTTAGTTCTATATGCTTTGGAAAAAGCGGATTCAGGCGATATTCTGATTCAGAAAGCGCCGGCAGCGACAATTGGCGTATTGGTACAGGCACTGCAAGAGCTATTTAATAGTAAGAGTGAGGTGCAAATTATTGGCACTCGCCATGGTGAAAAGCTGCATGAAACGTTAGTATCGCGTGAAGAGATCTCGCGAGCAGAAGATTTAGGTCGTTTTTTCCGTATTCCAATTGATAGCCGTGATCTAAACTATACTCCGTTTACTACTAGTGGGGACGAAAAAATCTCCCATCTCGAGGAATATAATTCTCATAATACGGAGCAATTGGATGTGGCAGCAGTTAAGCAGCTACTGTTAAAGCTTGACTATATTCAGGAACAACTTAATGATTAAAGTAATGACAATAGTTGGCACACGCCCTGAATTAATTAAAATGGCATGTGTGATTAACGAGTTTGATAAATATACCAACCATGTTTTGGTACATACAGGACAGAACTTTGATTATGAGCTTGCGCAGGTTTTCTTTGATGATATGGGAATCCGCAAGCCAGATTATTTTCTTGATGTTGCGGCGGGTAAAACGAAGGTTGCCCAAACCATTGCGCAGATTATTGAGCGCTCTGATGAGGTGATGGAGAAGGAGCAGCCGGATGCCTTACTGATTTATGGCGATACCAACTCCTGTTTAGCGGTGATCTGTGCCAAACGGCGTAAAATCCCTGTGTTTCATATGGAAGCAGGCAACCGCTGTTTTGATCAACGTGTGCCTGAGGAGTTGAATCGTACGGTTGTCGATCATCTGAGTGATATTAATATGGTTCTCACTGAACATGCACGGCGTTATCTTATTGCTGAAGGGTTGCCGCAGGAGCGTATTATCAAGGTGGGCTCACATATGCAGGAGATACTAGCGCAGCATCGCGATAAAATTGCCCAATCGAAAATTTTAGCTGAGCTTAATTTAACAGAAAAAGCTTACTTTGTCGTGAGTTCGCATCGTGAAGAGAATGTCGATGTGCCAAAGCATTTGCAAAATTTAATGCAAACGCTACAAGCTTTGGTTGATACGTATGATTTGCCGGTTATTGTTTCCACCCATCCACGCACACGGCGACAGCTTGAGAAACAAGGATTGGTGATTAATGATAATGCTAAAATTCGTTTTCTCAAACCATTTGGTTTTTCTGACTATATTAAATTACAGATGGATGCCTTCTGTGTTTTGTCAGATAGTGGTACCATTACTGAAGAGGCTTCGCTATTGGGATTCCCGGCAATAACAATTAGAGAGGCGCATGAACGGCCGGAAGGGATGGATGAGGGAACACTAGTGATGAGTCTGCAATCTGATAAAGTTGTCGATGCTGTGCGGGTTATTACCCAACAGCATCAGAGTGAGAATTATGTGCCAGCACGGATTGTCCCTGACTATGATGCTGGTTCGGTTTCACAGAAAGTGCTGCGGATTGTATTAAGTTATATAAATTATGTAAACTGGAAAGTTTGGTCAAAAAACGAGTCTGACTAAATAGATTATGCTCTAGGAGTGATTGTGTGAAGGTGTTGATATGGACACAGTATTTCTGGCCAGAAAATTTTCGTATTAATGATATTATCGCGGCGCTTCATCGTGAAGGCGTGGCAACTACTGTACTGACGGGTAAGCCCAACTATCCGAAAGGTAAACTATTTCAGGGTTATCGACTTTGGGGAGTTAAACGCGAATACCATGAAGAGATCGAAATTATAAGAGTGCCGCTGTTGCCAAGAGGTCGCGGTTCAGCATTAGGCTTATCATTAAATTACTTATCATTTATTCTCTCTGGCTACCTCTTTGCGCCTTTTCTATTAAAGGGGCGGCAATTTGATGCAATTTTTGTTTATGCACCGTCGCCATTGCTCCAGGCATTGCCGGCTATATTGTTAGCTAAACTTAAGCGAGCGCCATTAACGGTTTGGGTTCAGGATTTATGGCCACAATCGCTGCAGATCACCGGGTTCATTAAAAACCGTTTCCTATTAAAATTTATTGAGTTTTTTGTGCGAAGAATTTATGCTGCTACGGATAAGATTCTTATTCAGTCGCGTTCAATGCGAGAACCAGTTGAGCAATTAACTAAAGATAAAAATAAAATTTACTATTTTCCTAATATTTTTAATGATCCAGCTGAAACTGTTATAGATGGAGAGCAGGTGTTTGAATCTTTTGCAGAGATGGAAAAGAGCTTCTCTGTGGTTTTCGCTGGAAATATTGGTAAAGTACAGTCATGTGAAACCATCGTTTCTGCCGCAGAAATAGTCAAAGCGCACACAGCTATTAAATTCTATATTGTTGGTGATGGCAGTGATGCAGAAAATATCGCTGCGTCTATTAAAGAAAAGGGTTTGACTAATTGCGTCATGACCGGCCAAGTACCCACAGAGAAGATGGACTCACTCTATAAAGCGGCATCGGTTTTGTTGGTCACATTAAAATCTGCTACAGCGCTGTCTCAGACTATTCCTGCTAAATTTCAAAATTATCTAGCCGCAAGAAAACCGATTATTGCTGCATTAGAGGGGGAGGTGGTGCAGGTATTAGCACAAGCTAAGGCAGGAATCGCTTGTCGGGCGGAGGATCCACATGCATTGGCGGATGCGGTATTAGAACTCTACAAAATGCCTGCAGAAGAGCGGTTACAATTGGGAGAGAATGGTTATCAGTATTTTAAAACGAACTTTGAAATGAATACTATGATAAAAAAACTGATACATTACCTAAGAGAGAGTTAACGCGCAGTGAATTGTCGTTGCGAACACCAACCCCGTCGTCCTGTGGCTTGACCGCCGGATCCAGCAAAGGAATAAAATTGTGAGGGAATCTTTAGTCCTCTAAATTTACCTTCTAGATAGGAATGCACAGTTATTTATGTAACAACGCCACTTTTCTATAGACTTCTGCAATACGATTGGCGTGGACTCTTTCATCATAATGCAGCTCTGCTATCTCTCTTCCCTTTTGACCACGGTTCCTACGTTCATCAGGATTATCGATTAAATACTGCAGTGCATGATACAAGGCATCGCCATCATGCATAGGAACAGCTATGCCAACATCGGGAGCAAACGTTACTTCTGGGAGTGCAGTATCTTCAAACACGATAATAGGCTTGGCACAGGCCAATGCCTCAATTGCCATCATGCCGAAAGCTTCGGCAAGTG
>JANQHY010000309.1 GCA_028282395.1 Gammaproteobacteria bacterium | reverse complement strand
TTCGGGGCAGCGATAACTAACTCATCATCATAAAAATTTGCACAATCAACGGGAATGGCTGCCGGTGGATGGCTCATGATGACAAAGTCATCTAAATTGTCTTTTAAACGCCCAAGAATGTCATGGCGGTTGCAGACGGTCAGTTTAATGTGAATTTCAGCATGCTGATTTTTAAATAATCCCAATAGCCATGGGATGAAGTAGCGTGCTGTTGATACTGTAGCAACGCGCAATGTTCCTGCTAACCCCCCTTTTAACAACTCTATTTCAGTCTTGGTGGTATCAAGTACCGCCTGCAACTGTCGAGCCCCATTTACTAGGGCTTTACCAAACGGCGTTAGAAACAGTTTGCGTCCAATCACCTCAGTTAGGGCGCAATCATAATATTGCTCTAACTGCCGAATAATATTTGATACTGCTGGTTGAGTCATGTGTAATTCATGCGCAGCCTGGGTGACGCTTCCCAATTTTGCTATAGTATCAAATACTTTTATCTGGTGTATTGTAATTCTCATATCATTTAAAAGTGATATATACTCATATAAACATAAATTTGATCAAATCATACTCCCATGGAAAAATAGTGTCAATATTAGGTAACGATATAGCAAACATCGTGCCAACATGGCCGTATAACACTATAAATGACTATTAAGTAGCGCGGGAGGTCGAGATATGTGGTTAATTGTAATACTATTTCTAGCATTGCTAACATCAGTTAGTTTGTTATGCCACCATTGCTTTAGTAAACAACAGGTTAATCTATTATCACAAATAACACTACTTGCTATTTTTCTACTTTCAGCTTGTTTGCCCTTTTTCATTGATACCTCTATGACCTGGCAATGGCAGGTGAGTATCATCCCCAGTATACACTTATATATTGATTTATATTATGATCACCTTACATGGATAATGCTCTGTTTAGTAAGTTTTATTAGCTTGATGATTCATAGCTATAGTGCGAGATATCTACTCTTTGATCCCAACCAATCGCGATTTATCGGTCAATTATCATTATTAACATTCTCGGCCTTATTATTAGTATTGAGTGGTAGTTTATTCACGTCTTTTGTTGCCTGGCAGCTGATAGGACTAAGTCTCTATCTGTTACTCAATCATTATCATTATGATATCAAAGCTAATCAATCAGCCAAGAAAAAATTTATGATTAATCGAGTTGGTGATATATGTTTTCTTATAGCAGTAATAATCGCTTTACAGCAGTATCATACCACACAATTTTCAATTTTGTTTGCCGAAAAAAATGCTATTGATAGCGTTATTTTATTGCTAATTTTTGTTGCTGTGATGACAAAATCAGCACAATTTCCATTTCATATTTGGCTAATAGATACAATGGAAGCGCCTACACCAGTATCAGCGTTTATGCACGCAGGAATTATTAATGCTGGAGGGTTTCTGCTAGTACGCTTGAGTCCATTATATGTACAAGCTTCCGGGTTAATGGTTTTTATCTTCTTAGTCGGATTGACAACAGCGCTGTTAGGAAAGTTTTTCATGAAAAATCAACCTGATATAAAAAAGCAATTGGCCTATTCTACTATGGGGCAAATGGGCTATATGGTCATGCAGTGTGGTTTAGGCTGTTTTGCTTCAGCCCTGTTTCATTTGATTTCGCATGGCTGTTTTAAAGCGATGTTGTTTTTATCCTCAGGTAGTACAATAAAAGAGAGCAATCAACGGGCTTTTATCGAAAGAAAATATAAAAGGCATGATTTAAAAAATACCTCGCTTAGCTTTTTGCTAACTTCCATCCTTATTGCTGTAGGTTATGCTATCTATAAGTACCCATTGCACGGCGGTGATATAAATTTTCTGCTATTCTTTTTTATTGGTATTAATCTATTTCAGCTAGTCTCTTTTACTTTAGAAATTTCAAAAAGTAAAATAGGTCAGCTAATGGCCATCGTATTCGTTATAGGTATATATATTGGCTACTTGCTCATATTGAGAGGATTTGGTTTTATTGTAAATACAGTCTCGATCAATAAACAAATGGTTATAACCTCTTCTATTATAGGTTTCATTATCGTGCTTAGTGTGATATTAGCTCCTGTCGTAAAAAAATGCTTGCCCGCTCATTATCGATGGAAATTTCTAGCCTCAATCTATTTGTTTTCTTTTTACAAGGGAGGCGTTGAGAAATGTTATCGCCATTATCTAATCAATCCAATTAGGAGCTTGGGTGATGACCTTCTGTCTGGTTACAATCGGTTACCATTAATAGTCAGAAAGGCGGGGCTATATTTATTCATATCTCTACTGCTGACATCACTTCTTTCTCTTCTGCTGATAATACATAAACATCTTTATGGGCCGCATATCTCACTAATATTGTTGAGTATTATGGTCTTTTGGGCTGTTTCACTTGTTGCTAACCGAGCTATGAATCTTGCCCAGCTATTAATGACAATAACTTTATTAGTACTAATATTGGCAAATATCCCTTTAATGATAGGTAAGCCTAACATAGTGCCTATCGGAGTTTTTCAATTGATAAATAGTAGTTTGCTAATTATTTCATTTCTTTTATTTGCCAAGAAGCAGACATTGAAAACTCAACCGGAAGGGTTAACAAAAAATCGTTTGCCATGGAGTCATTTCTATATGAGTACATTTTTAATGCTATTGATAGGTATTCCTGGCACAGCAAGTTTTATTAGTGAGTTTACTCTTCTATATGGACTAGCACATATTAACCTTCTATTAGCAGGTATGTTGGGGGTGGCAATGCTATTATTGGCATTGATTGTTCTACATGCACTGCAAAGTTATTTTTTTAATCCAAAATCTATTGGAAATTTTGCAGTAGCTGCTTCTCCCGCCTTGCATACGATTTCGTTATTTTCTATTGGATTTAATATATTTAATGGGCTATTTCCTATTTATTTTCTAAGTTTCTTATCAAAAACTATTGGGGGGATATAAATGAGTGTTTCAGGTGTGACAAATTTTTCCGAAACGATAGAAAACGTACTGAAGCTTATTCCTGAGGTATGCCCATTGCAACAGTTTGTTGCAACTAATCCACTATGGAGCTTAATTGATTTTCCAATTGATAAAGCTGGTGAGAAAGTAAAGTATTCAAAATTAACCATGTCATTATCTGAATATCTTGATTGCTATAAGAAAGGAGAAATTACACATTCTGCTATTTCTCAGGCAATTGAAAAATTAATTGAGCGAGTTGAGGAGAAAATAGCGCTACCTTTATCATCGCCAGGAAAATTTGAGCATCAATTCCTGTATAAAATAATGACATCTGAGAGCCAGCAAAAATATCTCCTAGAGAATTTTTTGTCGAATGAATTACATGAAAATAGAGATCCTTGCATTATGTTTTCAATTCAGGTTCAAGAATATTTGAGATATAATAATATTTTAGAGTCTGTAAGGAGTGAATGTCTTAACTGGCTAACTAGTTATTTTAATCCAACTGAATTTCATCTAATGTTTTTTCAATTAGTCGATGAAGAAGGTCGAAGAGGAAATACAGAATCCTGACGGTTTTTTCATTTCTGGCATACTACCATGTTAAATAAAAACAAAAAATGGAGGGATTTTTTATCGCTTCACCCAAAAAAAATAGATAAATTTATTGAAAGTATGATGCGTACGCTTTCAATACCTCTTTCCATATTTGATGACTATCTCTTTGAAATATGTTGGCAGTTAAAGGGATGGATTGGTTATATGAAGTGGAATCGGAATAATGGTGATAATCCCTATTTTAATCAATCTGTTGATCCAATTGAGATTGTTGCAATTTGGTTGGCTAACGAAGCGTTTTGGTTTTATCGTTCTCAAAAGAAATTAACTGACTTTTCTCCAGAATATTGTCTAAGGAAAACACGTCGGTATCCACTTAATCCGGAAGAAATATGTTCAAACTACATTGCTGAATGTAATGAGAAGCTTAGTAAGAGTGCTGTTGATCAACTTAAGATAACAATAGAAAAATATATTCCTTTTAAGCATACTATTTTATGGTTGTGGCAGCACGCATATGAATTAAGTTATCAACAGCCCCTATGCAATAAATTATTGCTAGAGAAGGCCAGAATGAGTGCGGATAAGAAAAAAGGTGGGGCATCTAATGATTTTTTAGCGGCGCAATGGGTATTTTGTATTGATGTGCGTAGTGAAGGGCTACGTCGTCATTTGGAGTCAATATCTGATTGTCAGACATTTGGATTTGCTGGCTTCTTTGGCTTTGCTCATCAACTTAATGATAAAATCAATAATAAACTAACTTTTCAATGCCCAGTGTTAATAGAGCCAGTTTTGCTAGTAGAGATTTTGACCACTAACCAGAATTTTTATCAGATAATCCAAAAAAATATGATTTCTCCTATTCATAATAATCGAAAGTCACTATTATCTGCATTTTCACTCTATGAAATGGTTGGGATATGGTGTGCTTTAATATTGCTTTTTAATAACTATGGCAAGCCACTTATCAATGGCAGTAAAAAAATTTGGGGTAATCAATGTATTGGCAGTAACAATAAACGTAAAAAAAGTCAAGATACAGTGCCTCTAATAGAGGAAAATTTAGATCTTCAGCAAATTACGAACTCAGCAAAAACTCTTCTGCAGGGTATTGGACTAACTAAGAATTTTTCTGAATTTGTTATAGTATGTGGGCATGGCGCAACAACAGAAAACAATCCTTATCAGTCCTCACTGGATTGTGGTGCCTGTGGCGGTAATGCTGGGATAACAAATGCAGTACTGGCCTGTCAGGTATTGAATAAAGAGGTCATTAGAGAGAATTTATCAACTATCGGGATTAATATCCCAAGTGAGACTATCTTTATTGCTGCCCACCACGATACTACAACTGATCAAATTGTCTGGTATGATCATCAGGTGTCATTGTCTCAGGATAAGCAGAAGCGACTGTCTACTATTAAAAGAAGTGGACGTCGTGCTGGAGATTTTCTGAGAAAAGAGCGATTGGCATCTATGCCAGGCGATAAGCAAGTTTTACGACGCTCAAAACATTGGGCTGAATTGATGCCGGAATGGGGATTGGCTAATAATGCTGCGATGATTATTGCCCCCCGTGAACTGACAAAATCACTAAATTTGCATAGGCGTGTTTTTCTTCATGATTATCAGTCTAGTCAAGATCCAGACGGAGCGATACTCGAATCCATTCTTTTAGGTCCTGCAATTGTTGCGCATTGGATTAATAGTCAATACTATTTTTCATCGATTGATCCAGACTCCTTTGGTAGCGGTAATAAAGCCATTCATAATGTTTTACCCTATGTTGGTGTGATGGAGGGGAATCAGAGTGATCTAAAATATGGTTTGCCTATACAAAGTGTTTTCTACCAACAGCAACGAATCCACCAGCCCAGACGGTTATGTATTTTTGTCGATGCTGATAAAAAAATTGTCTCTTCAATTATTAAAAAACATGCTGTTCTCGAGAAGCTACTATTGGGTCAATGGTTGTCATTGGAGCTGCTATAGTCTCTATAATTCTTCCATGTTTTGAACAAAGCAGTTATTTCTGCTGCAGGTATATTGTCTTCGGCGGCTACATGGTCGTAAATAGCTGTTCAATTTGGTGGGGTAGAGTGGCCTAGTGATGCCACTAGTAAAAATATTGCTAGTAATGGCTATTTAGGCAAGAATTCGTTATAATTAACCCAGTTTCGGATAGGAATTAGTCATATTGCCAAGGGGAATGGGGAAGTCAGTGACTAATATGTGAACTCATTTGCGGATTTTTTTATAGACAATATAGGTATTAATGGATAGTATTGTTCAAGCTCTTACTGAAGCAGTTGCTGTTTTTCGTCATAATATGCCACTTGTATTGATACTGCTTGGAGTATTATGGAGTATTCACGTTATTAATGCCATTTTGGGTTATAGGTTAAATATTCTTGGTGTTCATCCGCGACGTTTTTGGGGTTTGCCAGGCATCTTTTTTTCCCCTTTTTTGCACGGTGATTTTTCCCATATTTTCTTTAACAGTATTCCGTTTGTCATATTGGCAAGTTGTGTGATGATCAGTGGCCTACATGTTTTTATCATTGTATCGATAACAATTACTCTCTTAAGTGGCACTTGTCTTTGGTTATTCGGTCGTAAAGCTATTCATATTGGTGCCAGCGGTCTGATTATGGGGTATTTGGGATTTTTGTTAATGAATATTTATCAACAAGGCACAGTTGTTGCGGTTGCTATTGGTATTATTTGTATTTACTATTTAGGCGGCATGTTATTCAGTATTTTTCCAACAGATGTAAAGACTTCATGGGAAGGCCATTTATTTGGTTTGCTCGCGGGCGTAGCCACCAGTTATTTGCTCCCTACACTGTTAATGTATGCATCTTCTTAGTGGTGAGGGTTTATGACTTTACGGCGCCCACGTTTTTTTCTTCATCATCAATTTAATAGTTCTAAAATATTCTTTACAGAATAATACAAAATGATGAAGTATCGGCATTTTTCGGGGTTTTATCCATAGTATTATCGTTTTCTGATTGGTTTTTATTCAGAGATTTTTCAGAATTCTTCGGTATTTTCTTGCTTTTTGGCTCTGAAGTATGATGAAAAAGCATATTGCTGTTTTTATCATTAAAGTTATTAGCGTTGCCTTTTATATTCGAGTTAGATGACTTATCTGATAGCATTGATTTTTTATTATTTGATGAAAGGTCGTTGTTCTGCCAAGATAGAAACTCCATTGACAGCTTTCTTAATGCCTTAAGAGACTCCATGATATAGGGGAATATGTTCTGATTATGTTCATTTATGTTTAAATATTTTTTTCCCATCTCTTTTCCATTATTTTTGATTAAGAATGAATCATCTCCTTCATTATAATGTTTAAAGCAGGCGTATCGAACACTCATTACAGCACAGAAAAGCTCTTGTAGGCTGATTTTTTCCGCATTTGGTTCAAATTTTCTTGAGCTCTTTTTTGAAGATAAACTTTGTAATATTCCAGAGATACTAAAGTCTTCTTGTGAGATGCTCTCTAGAGAAGAAAACATTATTTCATCGTCTAGTAATTTAAGGAAATCGTTAAAAGTTTCTAAACTCTTAGCGTCATTTCCTCCCATGTCAATTGAAAATAGAAAACCGAAACCTATAGCTGTTTTCATAACGGCACGATAAAGGGCTTTTGCATACAATGGTTGATTTGCTGAGCTATTCTTAATGGATTCGTTAGTTAGTATTTCTAATAGTTCAATGTCACGGCAGACCTCACGCAAAACCATATTGGAAAATGCTCTTCTAAATGGAGTGATAGGATACTTTTTTCCATTACAGAGCAATGTTAAGCTATCCTCTTCATCATTTTCTTTTTGATATTGGTTATATAGTTTTAGCATATTCTCATCATTACAGACATTCGCCTTATAATTTTGAAAATATAAATCCTCATCGCCATATAAGTAGTTAGTTTGTGATAACAACTGAGCAACTAATCCTTCTTCAGTATTTTTTATATTTTTAGCGTAGCAAAATTTCTCCATAATAATCCTAGCCAGTATCTCTGGTGGGTTAATATAAGTCATAGGGTTTATGTGAGGGCCGTAAGAGCAGTCCATATGGATCCCGTTAATTGTTGATTTGAGAGAAGAGCCGCTTGCTGTTTCACCCAAAGCAATAATAGCTAGGGTGAGTAAGCCAAACATGTAATACAGTTGTGTTCTGGCTATAACATCCTCTTTTTCATTTCCACTCCCTTCAAATAGAATTAGGGGCTCAAAATCAGAGTATTCGGTCATTGTTCGTGTAGACATCGATCCTAAGGCAACGATAGTAAATTTGGGTAATGTGTAGTGTTCCTGAACATACTTATCGATAATGCTCAGTAATGTTTTTATTTGACCCTCAACAAATTTTGTGCAAGCTTCCTCTCTATGAGGTACGCTTTTAGATGTATTAGCGGTCTCTCTATAATTTACAATTCCTTCTTTGAAGCTTTTGATGTGCGTGCATAAATCATTGGACATTTTTTGATTTGTTTCTGTGGGCATT
>JANQHY010000276.1 GCA_028282395.1 Gammaproteobacteria bacterium | reverse complement strand
GTAAAAACAAAAATAATGAGTAGCGCTAGTGGCGAAAAGTCCGTGTGGCGGCGACGACGATAGGAGATAACGACTGGCAAAAGACAGCAAAGACCCAATAGAATACCGCCAATAATATCGGTGAACCAATGTAATGACAGGTAGAGTCGCGACAAAATCACAATCGAGCAAAGTGCTGCTACACACCAATAAATTAATTTACGCCTTTGCGGCCAGATTGTCGTCAGCAGATAGCCAATAAAGCCATAAATGACAATAGCAAAAGTGGTATGGCCACTAGGAAATGAGGATGATAATAAGGAGGCATCCAGAATACCTGGCGGCCGCTCAGCATTAACAAAAAACTTACTTAACCAAACTGCAGCGCCACTAATAAGCACTAATGCTAAATAGTGCCAAGCAATTCGCCACTGCTTACGCCAAGCAAACCAGATAAATAGCGGAATAACCGTTGGTAAAATGACATCATCCTGCCCCAACATCGAGAGCACAATAAAAGTCTTACGCAGTATCACTTCACTTAATCCACGGAACAGGTGGTAAACCGCCTCATTCCAATGAGTTAGTTCACCTGCAATCGCCACATGGGTAGCAACAATGAAAAATAGTATCAGGACGACAATAAATAGTGCGGCACGACCAAACTGTCCCTCATTATGCTCACCATGGCGTAATAGCCAACAAAGTGGATGAGTAGCGCGGCGCTTCTGCATAGCTAACCAAAGATCCGTTGCCGTGGCACTTGAGTGTTGATAAAACCAGCGCGATACTAAATAAATACTCCAGCTTACCAGCCAAATGATTATCAAAATCAATAGCGCCAGAATAATGACTTTCGTTGCTAGCTCAGGTGGAATCTCTAATGAAGCCTTTCCTAATAAGAACCCTGGTAACATATAGAGAATTGCCCAACCAATTGCGGACAAAAAATCAACTGCATAAAACTTAACCAACGAGATGCGTAACATACCAGCAACCAATGGCACCATGGCACGAATGGGCGAAGCAAAACGACCAATAAAAATACTCTTGCCACCATGTTTGCTCATGAATTTGCGGCCACGCTCAAGCCAATGGGGATATTTTCTAAATGGCCAAACAGCATCCAGGCGATCCTGATAGTAATAACCGATCGCCAGACCAAAACTATCTCCGGCAAGCGCCCCAGCTACAGCAGCAAATAACGCCAACCATAATGACATAATGCCTGAACCGACTAGAATCCCAACACCGGTCATGGTCACTGAGCCCGGTATAACGGTACCAACAAACGGAATACACTCTGCTGCAGCAATGACGAAAGTCAACAACAGTCCCAAAACTGGATGGACTTTCAAATAGTCGACAATTGCGTAGTAGTGGTGATGGTGCATGATACCTCTTGTCCGTTTGATCACTCGCTGTCATAGTATACCACAGAGAGCTTGATAATAAAGACAAAAGTATGACTGTAGCACATATCAGAAGGGATTACTGAAATGGCCACTGCTGTTTAGGTGTCAATTGATAGTCTAGTTGGCTAAAATCTGTATTCAGTGCGCCAGGCGAAGCGACACGCAGTGTTGCCCCTAGTTCGCTAAAACAGCTCTCAAAATGGATAGAAGACTTTACCACAAACAGGTCAAATTGTGCCAAATCGAAACCGAGTGCCAGCAGTAGAGAATAACTATAGATCTGACTACGCACACTATTAACAATAATAATATTGCCACTAATCTCCAAGGCAACCGCACGACCAAGACTTAGTGTTGAGCCAGCAAATTCCTGCTCTAGATTCTCAATAATCCTCAATACCTTTGCTGGCCGACAGACAGGCTTACCTGAAGTCGCACCATGACGTCCACCCAGCACCGCATCAAACGTATGATTAATCCCAACCTCACATGCACGATCTACTGTTTGTGGATCCCAAATTGTTAAAAAAACGGCGCGGGTGATATTTGCTGCTAACACAGCATCAAGAATAAAGGTTGCATCACCAATCCCACCGCCGCCAGGGTTATCAGCAAAATCACCAAACGTCATTTTTTTATCGCCACTATGCGCGATCTGGTGCTGTTGAAATATTTGCAGTGCGTCGTTAATAGTTGGCAGTTTAAAACGTAGTGCTTCACGCATCTGATATAGTTCAGCAGCTAAATCATTAGCAAGCTGATTGCCCAACTCTGGAGCGTTATCGGTTATTACAATAAATTTAGCGGTTAAATCACAATTATCGCCCCAAGGAAAACCATGAGCAAGCGAGATGCTTAACACAGCCTCTCTCTCTTGCTCCAATTGGCGCATTTTATTTACGACTCTCTGCATAGGCTGATCTTGTGTAGGAAACAGATTCACCATATTAGCTGTCGCAGCAGTTATATGCGCTATAATCTCACCTGTTGCCAACCTCCGTGTCAATCTAAATACTTCTGCTGCACGCTCAGCCACATCGATATGAGGATACTCTTTAAACAAAACGATAATATCCGCATACTCAAGCATAGCATTACTGACATTCGCATGGAGATCCAGTTCCAAACCAATTGGCACCTTAGCGCCGACAATATGACGGATTTTGCCTAACATATCTCCTTCACAATCTGAGTAACCTTCCGCCACCATAGCACCATGCAGATTTAATAATACCATGTCCACTGGCATAGCACGCTGCAAATCCTCTAATACCTCATCACGCAATTGCTCATAAACCGCCCGCTCTGTTACACCAGCGGGCTCCGCACCAGCACGAAGACTCTCTATATACTGGTCGCCATATTGCGCCGCCAATGTTGACCAAACCTGATTAGGTAGCGCCCAAAAATTACTGTTATGACGATCTTCACCTTGATGAGCAAGATAAGCATCGTGATACATCTGTAAAGTTGTTGTTAATGTGCAGAAAGTATTGGTTTCAGTCTGTGGGCCACCTGCTGCAAATATTTTCATAGATTATTACCTCGCTGCAGTGAATTAACGTGAACAAGATTAATCAGTAGCGTACGTATGGTGATTTTCATAGTAACAGTCCGCCTCCTTTTCCCATACAACAACTAGAAAATCCTTTATTTGAGAATAGATAGAACGCTTATATTTGTCAATTCACAACTACTCACACCCTCTTCATCACGCAGCATTAACATGCCATCATCGTGCAAGCACGGCTAATTCCGCTTCGTCCGATGGCTTGTGCGCGTGACAACGGGAGAGGAGCGCACCATTGCTGTCGACTTCTATCTAGACTACAAAGTATTTTTGTTGAACTGATGAAAATCTCCATCTATTTCATTTGTATCATCACGCTTATTAGAGAACATTGCATCCTCTTTATCGCTAATTATTTGACCTCTATATTCATGCTTCTTCAGTAGATTTTGATCTATTAATTTGCCGATCATCTCTTCAAGCTCTTTGCCTTTATCACGCAATAATCGCCGATCATCTTTAGATAAAGTATCTATTTGCCACGCTTCTTCTATATTATTGATAGCATCTGCTACTAGATTACTTATTGCTTTAACATTAACCTCATCGCCCTTTGTTGCTTGCATACCATCCTGCAAAAACTCTTCTAGTTCTTCATAATGGTCTTCTAACGCAAGCAATCTATTACCAAGCGATTTATTTTCTGAATCCTCATGTAACCCAAACTCACCTACTGTCATCTTACCACTAGCCGTATTCCCCTTAACACTATTCATCATATTATTGGGGTCAGCATATAACTCGTCATCATCTTCATCGTTATCATCAAATTGCTTAGTTGGCGTCAAGTTCTGATGATAGGTATAATGGTTATAACCATCATCTGTAGGATACTGGGGTGTCGGCTCTTTAACATAATTCTGATATCCAACGGTATTTGCTGTCATCTCTTTATCAGGTATTTCATATATCTCATCGTCATCCTCTTCACTATTATCGAGCTGCTTTTTTGCCGCCACTTTCTGATGATAAACATAATGCTGATCACCATTATCAGTCAGATATTGTGGGGTCGGCCCTTGTTCATATGCCACTAAAATCTCTCTTACATCTTCATCATCAACTTTTCGAAGTCTATCACAAATTTTTTCTCCTATATCCGGCGCCCACTCTTTTATTCGCATCAAATCCCTAATTCTCTGCTCTACATCAAGGGATTTATCCGTTAAATGTGTAAAATAATCTGCGCATAAATCTTTCTCATAGCGCTCAACAAAAACTGTTGCCGCCAAATTAGCTGGCTTATCGCTTTTAGAACTATTTTTCTTGCTACTCTGTTTATCTAGCGCTAATTTTTCTTTCAATAGGAGATAGAGAATATTCATTGCCTCAGGTGATTCCTCTTCGAAGAGCTGATCAATATAAGTATCAATCAATTCTCTAGAAAAATTTGAGTTGGCATATTTATTCCTTTTTTGAATAATTTCCATCAATGTGTGATAGGCACCATAAGCAACCGAATAAAAGTGTTCAGCACCCGGCACTTGCACCATCGATGCCACATAACCTAAATAGCTACCATAGCGGTGATTAATATTATTCCAATCTTTCGAGGGCTTATTATACCATGAATCACCATTAGACATTTTAATTATTCTTAGAATGTCATTTTCATATTTAGGGTTAGTTTTAAAAGACCTTTTATGTTGGTTTTTTGCAGATCTCTTCAAAAGCAGATCGAATGCTTTCATTTGATTAGCATCGACAGATTGACTTGAATTAATAATAGGGTTAGGAGTTTTCAGTAATAGTATTTTTAATTCTTCAGCCACTCCCTGCTTAACCTCTGGATGGTGTCTATTAAGCATATCCACTTCAAAGTCGATATCAAAATCAGCACTATATTTTTTAGCAAAAGCTTCCCAAGCAGCCAGTTCAAGTGTTTTGAGTGTTTCCTCAGCCCAATCTCTCGCATATTTAGGTAACGCTGCATAATTTTTACATAATTGTTGATAGTCTGCTGTTTTGTCACTGTTATCTTGCTCCTCTACTACTTTTTGGCTAGGAACATGATAAAAAATCTTCTCTATATTATTGACCTCTTCAGGCAAAGGGACATTGTCAAGATAATCAGGGTACCAATCGACATCTATCTCTTCATAAAAGTTCTGTGGCGTATTATTCATTAACTGCTGAGAACCGATTAAACTCTCATCTCTATCCTCAATGAACGATTGAGATAACTCATCACGCTTTTTATCTGCTTGATCAACTCTTCCATTGGGCCACAATAGGCCTTTATTATCCTTTTGCTTACTATATTCGGCTTCAACTAAATTAAGTAATATCCGCTCACTCTCCTCATTAAGGTCATTGGCCTCAATCATATATTTCATCTCTATGTAACTCTCTACATAGTCAATAACCACTTGGCGGCTTTTATGAGCAAAGCGGTTGCCATGTATTTCTGTCAATCTTTTGTAGTGATGTAATGCATCATTGGTGGGCACACCTATTCCTCTGCCTCCTTTTTTAGCGGCAATGGTAGCAATATATTGATGATAATTACCATAGAGTGATTGAATCTCTTTCCACTTTCCCTTCAACGGACTATTCTTTTTTTTGTTACTATCTTTAATCTCCTTTAAATGATTTTCATTCTCTGTTGCGCCATGCTGAACTAGAAGAGAAAAAGCGTGTAGAGTTTGAAAATCAAGTATCTCTCGATCCTCCTGCAGTGGCAATTTTAGCAAACTATCTGCCAATATTTCGGCACTATTGATATCCTTTTGAACAGATTGATAAATTTGCTCAGCACGTTTTTTACTTTCTGATTGACTCTGCAGCATTAAACTTATCCTTTTTCTTACTTTTCTCATCTAATATTATAACAGAAATGTTTGACTTTAGGGCCACTTAATAGCATGTTAAGGTGGCGTTATTTGATATAAACTATTGTTTTATATTAAATATTCTTAATCAGTCATTTAAGCCCTAAAATAAACCTTTTCTTACTTTTTTTTCATAAAATACCTGTTATTTTCTATATTATTGATATAATTAAGAGGGAGTAGATGGAAAGGTGAAAAACAATGTATGAACTTAAAAATCCAGGCAATGTAGATAGAATGTTACAAGAGTTCTACAAGACCACACTTGCTGGAAGGCGCTCGTTGCAAAATCCAAGCGATCCGACACTCATCTCTACTGACCAGTTTTATAATGAGTTCGACACTTTTATTAAGGGCGGTGCCGGTCGCACCACAGTACAGGGAATGGGTAGTAGTCCAATTATTCGTAACCAGCAAGATTATAATGATATCAGGCAGCTTCACGATATCTTAGTCCAAGATAGACAGAATGGCGGTACTCTGTTAAAGAGTGACTTCGCTAATAGTCGCGGCGGCACACCTAGCGCCAGCACTTTCAGTAACAGAATCATGACGCTTGCTAAGAATGAGAAAAAGAAACAGATGCTACCTATCTCTCCTCCACCCTCACCGAATGAAAATCTTATTGCTAACAATGCCTCGAATCCTGCACAAGATATTGACGTAGTTGAGGATGAGCTTATAGACATGCTGATGATGCATAAGTTTCGCGACTTCAGAACGTATAGGACCAAATTGGGTCGCGTTAAAGACACTGAAGTGGAAAAAACCGAGTCGGGATTTAGAGTTCGTCTACCTGGGCGCACATCCGTATACCTTGAGAGAGGCATGATGTTTTATAGTGGCAATCTTAATAAACTCAAACCTGACAAACCTAATGATGTTTTGAAAGTTCAAATGATGACTAGGCTTTATGTCAAAAATCAAGGTGGTGATCCGTCAAAATTGAAATTAACGTTAAACAAAAGAACCCCTAGATGGATCAATAAACAGATGGCGATAACCTTGGTAAAAGACTCCAATGTTAAGTTAGCAAATATTAAAATGGATAAAGAGTTAGAGGCAGAAGTGATTGCATCTCTTCGTGAAATTGATCCAAGCTACAATCCAGAGAATGGCTTTCATCAAAATATCAGTGCTGAACATAATAATAGTAATGCTGTACCACTGGCATCCTCATCTTTTAGTAATAATATGGAAAACGTTAATCTCACGGCTAATGACGGTAATGTAACAATAGATGAAGATGATGGCCAGATGATTTATATGGAGGGACAACAACATGACAATACAACAACAATGTTTGATGATAATGGGGATATTAATGAATTTGATGCTTTTAATAGCAATGATCCATTGCAAAGCAATAGCATATTAGTAAATGGTGACAGATTAGTTGATCATTATAATGACGATGAGCTGCAAATTAAAACGACAACAACCGGGTATCAAGAGGATCCTGTTTGGGAAGATGATGACGAGATTGAAGGCCAATATACAACAGGTGGTATGACTATGGGTAATTGATCACTACTTACCCGCCCTTCTCGTTGTACAATTCAATTAACCAGTGTCCGAGCCATTTCATGTATGTCGCCCGCTCCCTGCATTAAGATAATATCGTTCTGGCATATATCATGCTCAAGCCGCTGCACTAAGGTTGCAGTGTCCGCAACAAACTGTAATCGCTCAGCCATCAGTGGCTTTAATGCCTGATATAGGTCCCATGATGAAGCACCAATAATCTCTTTCTCTCCAGCACTGTAAAGTGGCAATAAATAGAGACTAGTCAATGAAGAGAGCACTGCAATAAAATCAGTAAAAAGATCATGCGTACGACTAAAGCGATGTGGTTGAAATACCATTACCAACCGTCTATCCGGCCAACCACTGATTATTGCCTCGATAACTGCACGCAATTCATTAGGGTGATGGCCATAATCCTCGATTATCATCACCCCTTTGGCAGAGAAAATATTTTTTTGAAATAATTGAAAGCGGCGCTCAACACCAGCAAACTGTTTAAAAGTTTTAGCAAGAGTTGCTACATCAATATCTATTATTGTTGCTAATGCCGCTGCTGCCAATGCGTTGACAACATTATGCCTTCCTGGCAACTGGTTGAGCTCAACCGCTACTGGCAACTTTGTAACGCCTTCGAGTTGAAAAAAATTCTTTTCACCATGTTGATAAAATCCCTGAGCACGAATATCAGCATCATCATGAAAACCGTAAGTTATCACACGACAATTAATCTGATTGATAATCTCTAACAAATATGGATCATCATGGCAGAGTAATACCACTGCTTCAGGGCCAAGCGTTTTTAAAAACGTAATAAAACTATCCTGTAGCGCAGCTAATTTACCACCATAATGGCTAAGGTGATCAGCATCAATATTCGTCACAACTACTATTTTAGGTTGCAAATTCATGAAAGAGCCATCACTCTCATCCGCTTCTGTGACTAAATAGCGCACTTGCTGTTGATCAGCCATATCAAGCTGACCTGGCGCAAGTGGCCGTTGCAATAAACCACCAATAGCAAAAGCAGGTGACAATCCAGCCGTATGTAATAGCGACGTAATGAGTGCAGCCGTAGTAGTTTTTCCATGACTACCGATTACCGCAATACCGTGATGCGTTTGTACCAATTGTGCTAATAGTTCACTACGGTGACAGGATGGAATGCCCTGTCGTTGAGCTGCAACAATCTCGACATTATTATCAGCAATCGCTGTAGAAAAGATGATTTGCTCAACACCCTCTATCTGGCTAGCGTGATGACCTTCATAGATTGTTACACCATGTTGACGTAGCCGTTTCACTGCATCATTCATAACCAAATCTGAACCAGAAATGCTATAGCCGTTATAGTGCAATAACTCCGCTAGCGCACTCATTCCCGCACCGCCAATACCAATAAAATGGAGTCGTTGTGGTAATATTAATTGATTAATTATCATTGAGAACCAAATTCATTAATTGCTCTGCTGCATCAGCTTGACACAGTGCTCTAGCGGATTTTGCCATCTGTAAACGCCGTTGTGGTTCCGCCATCTCCGCAATAGCTTGACTAAGTTGATCTGCGGTTAATGTCGCTTGTGGCAGAAGTTTTGCTGCACCGCCATCAACAAGAAACTTAGCATTCGCGCTCTGATGATCATCGACCGCAAATGGATACGGAATTAGTAAGGATGCTACACCAACTGCAGTTAATTCAGTAATGGTCATTGCACCGGCACGACAGATGACCAGATCAGCCCAACAATAAGCCGCCGCCATATCATCCATAAAGGCAACAATTTCAGCAGAAATGGCTGCAGCTTGATAGGCTTCTCTTGCAGCATCAATATGACTCTCACCGCTCTGATGGCGCACTTCAACTGCAAATGGCAGCTGTGATAAAGCTTGCGGCACTAATTTATTCAGCGCCAAAGCGCCACGACTACCGCCTAAAACCAAAATACGGAGTGGCCCATCACGGTTAGCAAAACGCTGTTCTGGTGACGGCAAGTTGACGATATCTGCACGCAAAGGATTGCCAATAGGATGAATACGTTGACCAGGTTTAAATGCCTGTGGAAAGGCTGTACCTATTTGGTGGGCAAGTGGTCGTAACAACCGATTCGTCATACCGGGAATAGCATTCTGTTCATGCAGTACTAATTTCTTCCCTAACAAACGTGCCACTAGACCGCCAGGGGCACTGGCAAAACCACCCATACCGAGCACGACATCAGGACGACAACGACGTATAATATTCGCAGCTTGTATGACAGCACGAGTTAAGGTAAATGGCATTACCAACCAGCGTTTGATACCGCTGCGTCGCAATCCAGTCATCGAAATCGTGAATAGCTCTATATTCTGCGCTGGCACAAATTGACTCTCCATACCTTGTGCCGTACCGAGCCACATCACCTCATGCCCAACTGCACGCAACTGTTTAGCCACCGTCAATGCTGGAAAAACATGTCCGCCGGTTCCGCCGGCCATAATTAATATTCGCTGCTGCGCCATCTGCTAATGCTCGCCTATTATTTTCATTCCACAATCACTAAATATTACAACTCGCACTCTAGACATGGTAAATACCCCCATTGTCATTGCGAGCACAGCGAAGCAATCCAGTCCCAAAATCACTATCAACACTGTTGCTGGATCGCTTCGGTGCTATGCACCTCGCGACGACAGGAGTGCATAGCCATCACTACTAAATATGCTACAGCTTACCAAGTCGTGTCAACAGCCACATTAAGGCTAAGTAGGCTGCCGCTGTTAATGCCATAGAGATAATCAGTGCTAGATAAAAATTAAGCTTCTGACGTAGACAGAGAGGAAAGGTAACAAAGAATACCAGCGATGGTAGAACCAGCCAAAAAATATCGTGTGACAATTGCATAATGCGTGTAGTTGCCTCTCCCTCCCAGTGTAACCACAAAATCGCTAACAACGATACCAACGGTAACGAGGCCAGCAATGCTGCCAATACACTACTGCGTTTAGCTAATTCTGATATCAATGTAATTAGAACCGCTGATATCCCAATTTTTATGACATAAAAAAACATTGTTATTGTCTCCGACACTCTACCATAGCAAATAAGCTCTAGGCTACTCTACAAGATAGCATCAGTATGATGAAATAACCAGACACTTCACTTTTCGAATTATTTATTATTAAAAATCAGCTAGATAGATAAATATCGATAAAACTTTATTAACACTATACTATAATTTGTTTAAATATAACCTACATATTATAGCGATATGGAGGGCAACACAATGAAACAATCACTCATCAAGAAATATGGCTTAGGTGCTATTATGGCAGGGTTAATTGGTCTCTTTAGCGTTGCAATGGCGGATAACTATACATTGACTCTTGAAAATGCTGTGTATAGCTCGAGCTATAATCCCATTTCGTCAGTCACTGTTCAGTACACAGGCAATGATGGTACCAGTGGATCGATTAGCACGCCTGGGCAGTATCTGGGTAATTGGGCAACTAAAAACATTACCGCATCAACAGTCACAATAATTAGTGTAAAAGCAAAAGCACAAGACGGTAGCACTTACCCAGACGCAGTCGTTGGCACTAGTGGTGATAGTTGCAGAGGCACAAGCACTGTTGATTTGACAAAGGGGCAGTACATAAAAGTTAATCACCCTGATGGTGCCACCCTGAACTATTGGGTTTGTTAACTGTTAATGATGTAGTGGGTTTCTACCCACTACAAATTAATCAGATTGCAGCTGACTTAACCAGTAGTCATCAGGGGTGAAGTGGTCACCATATTTTTCTGCGCAACGCTTCATATCGGTTACCAATTTTTCCACACCAATGGTATCAACATAGTGCATTGGTCCACCACGAAACGGTGCAAAACCGGTACCGAATACCATACCACCATCAAGCAGTTCAGCATCTTCAATAATCCCTTCTCGCATACAGGCACCACACTCATTTAGCATTGGCAAGATCAAGCGTTCGCCAATTTCGTCTAAACTATATCGACACGCTTTGATACTGCTCTCACTCGCTTTTTTCTCGCTGCGCGAACGATAGAAACCGCCACCACTCTTATTCCCCAACCGCCCTTCAGCAATTAGCTGACGTAGCTGCTCAGGAATCGTTAAGTTATAATGCTGCGACATATTTTCTGCGACAGCCAATAAAACATCAAGGCCAACTACATCCCCTAGCTCTAGTGGTCCCATCGGCATCCCAAAATCTTTTGCGCCGGCATCAATCACACTCGGCACAACACCTTCAGCATAGAGTCTAACCGCCTCAACCATATAAGGCATTAAACAGCGATTGACAAGAAATCCTGGCGAGCTCTTCACTTTAATTGGTTGTTTTGCCAACTGGCCAGCAAATGCCAACCCTTTTTCAACCATATCGGCACGGCTATTTTCGCTCCAAATAATTTCAACGAGTGGCATCTTCGGAACCGGATTAAAAAAATGCAAGCCGATTAATCGCTCTGGCTCTTTTAATCCCTGGCCAATCTCTTCCAACGGAAAACTTGAAGTATTGGTTGCCATCACGGCATGCGCTGGCAAACGCTCCTCAATCTGTTGAAACAGTGCCTGTTTCACCGCCAGTTTC
>JANQHY010000160.1 GCA_028282395.1 Gammaproteobacteria bacterium | reverse complement strand
AAGTTGCCGCCATCTCTATTGAGATAAGAAAAAGTAACGTTAAGCTGACTGTTATCGCTGTAATGGCAACTAGATAATGGATGCGTGACTGGATGACTAATACAACCCACCAGACGATGAGAGGAATTAAAAAAACCCCGGCAGTCAGATTAATATGGCTCAGTGTCTGTCCGACCATATAGGTAGAAAAACCGAATAGATAGCCAGCCACAAGGGATATTGTTCGTTTTTTGGTCATATCTAGGCAGAATAGCAGCATGGTCCAGGCGGCAAATGCTGAAGCAATGGTGCAGAGAATGTTGTAACTGGTCAAGACATTGGTAAAAGGCTGTAGTGGCAGCGAGAGCAGATAAACGCCGAGGATCGAGGTGCTCTTGGTCACATTGTAGCCGTCAGGCGCCCAAATTACGTGACTAATGAAAGGATTTAGGTGATGGCTGAAAGCGTATTCCCACCAGTGGAGAAACCACAGCCAGATGAACGGATCGTCACCTGCCCCCTTGATGCGGCCGGAGTGACCAATGACGCCAATACCAAAATAGATATAGGCAAGTGCTAGGTAGAACAGTAGTGATAAGAGCAGGAACAGCGATTGTCGCAGCACAAATTTTTTCATCCGTTATTCCTAGCCCCAATAATTATTACCCAATATTGTTTTGAAAAACATTTTCCTGTATATATAGCAGAAATGTTTGCGCGCGCATAGATAAGAATAGCGTGCTAAACAGGGTTATTATCTCAAGGGTGAGTAGAAGTAGGTAAAACATGATGCTTGAATACGCTTAGAATAGTGTAGCGAAAAGTAAAGATAGAATGTAACAAATTGATTAAGAATATTTTTTTTAAAAGCCGAAAAAAAATCGCCCTAATATTATTATTATGGCCGTTATCAGCACTGGCATGGCAGCATGGTATTGATGTTGGTTATGGTATTCCAGCATCAGAGATCGATGCACATTATAATACTTACGGTTATTATCTCGATGCAATGCTCTATCGTTTTCCCAAGTTGGATAGGTCTTTGATTTTTACTATCAATACTTCATTGGGACACTGGCTTGCAACAACTGAAGATCATAACCAGGTGACAACACTGGCACTATCAGGTGCATTTAGAGGCTATTTTGTTCCGATAGATTCAGCATATGCGCTCCATCCCTACCTGCTTTTTTCTGCTGGGCCAGCCTATTTAAGTGAGGAGCAGTTTGGCGAGAACAAGCAGGGTAAGCATGTGGCGTTTCAGGTAAATTTTGGCGGGGGATCAGAGATTCGTATTGCTCAGCATGACTTTGATCTCAATTTGCGTCTGGTGCATTTCTCCAATGGTGGGATATTCCACCCCAATGAGGGCTATGATGTTGTATATGTTTTATCTGTGGGGTATCTATTCTAATGAAGGCGCTAGTTACCAGGGTTATTCTTTTAGCAGCAGTATTAACACCGCTTTCTGTCCTGGCGCAGAGCGGTATCTATATTGATCTACAGCCTGGTTGGTCTGATCTTTCTGATATGCCGAGTAGTCGTCAGATTGGTGCAGCGTCACTATCTAAAGATCGCTTTCCTAGTTTTCGTGGCAGTATCGGTTATTTGCATGATTTCAATCGCCTGTTTGGTTTTGGTTTCGAGATCGGTCGTGGCATTTATAGTACCTACCGCTATAAGACGCCCAACCAGATAACCACAAAAGCACGTTTTACCACCTATGAATTTATGTCGTTGTGGGAACTGCATTTAAAACACCATTATGATCTTTTTGCTAAAGTGGGTGGCGGCCGTAACTATTTTAATGTTAATACCACCACATTTGATAATCCTGGGCCAGCTACGAAAATACGTCCGATTGTTGCTATTGGGACTAACTATAATTTCACTCGCCATTTTGCTCTAACAGTTAGCTATCTCCATGCATTTGGTCAGTCGATCAGTAATTTCGACAGTAAACCGTGGAGGGTGCCGAGCATGAATGCTCTCTTGGCTGGGTGTCGCATCTCTTTTTAAAAAGCATTGGTTGCTAAATGCTTGCTAAATCACTAGACCTCATTATACGACTCAGTTAAACTATTGTAAGTAGATGGCAGGGAGTAATCATGGCAACACTATTTGACAGTGCGATTAGTCGGCTTGATCGTGCAGCAGAGTACGCGGATATTGACAGCGAAGTTTTACAGCGTTTAAAGCGACCAGTATTTTCCTTGTCATTTTCTATTCCAGTACGTATGGATGATGGTCGCCTACAATTTTTTGAGGGCTACCGTATTCAACACAGTAATATTCGCGGGCCAACAAAAGGTGGCATTCGTTTTCATCCACAAGTTGATATTGATGAAGTTAGAAGTTTAGCTTTCTGGATGAGTATGAAATGTGCCGTTGTTGGGCTTCCATATGGTGGGGCAAAAGGTGGCGTTGCTGTTGATCCAAAACAGCTATCGCGCTTAGAGTTAGAGCGATTAAGTCGCCGCTTTATTCGTCAAGTCGCCGACTTTATTGGTCCGGATGTTGATATTCCGGCACCGGATGTTTATACCAATGCCATGATTATGGGTTGGATGATGGATGAGTATTCAAAAATTGCTCGTCATCATGTACCGGCAGTGATTACGGGCAAACCCATTCCTTTAGGAGGCAGCTTAGGGCGCGATGATGCTACGGGTAGGGGCGCATATTATTGTATTAAAGCGCTGGAAAAACGGCTTGGTTGGAAACCTAGGGAAGTTCGCGTGGCAGTGCAGGGGTTTGGCAATGCCGGGCAGAGCGTTGCGAATTTACTCTTTAAAGATGGCTATCGAATTGTTGCAATTAGTGACTCAAAGGGGGGTGTCTATCGCCCTGAAGGGTTTGATGTGCCGAGCCTGATCCAGATTAAGCAGGAGTCGAGCCGTTTGCGTGCAGTCTATTGTGATGGTTCTGTCTGTGAAGATTTGGCGGCAGAGTCGGTGACCAATGAGCAGCTACTCGAATTAGATGTTGATCTATTAATTCCTGCGGCGTTAGAGAATCAGATCACCTGTGATAATGTTAAAAAAATTAAGGCGTCTACTATTGTTGAAGTGGCAAATGGACCGATTAGTTTTGAGGCAGATGCATATTTGGTTGAGCAGAAACGGATGGTGGTGCCAGATATTCTTGCCAATGCAGGCGGCGTGGTTGTTAGCTATTTTGAGTGGGTGCAAAATCGTAGCGGCTACTACTGGACTTTAGAAGAGGTGCAGCAAAAACTTCAGGCTATGATGGAGCGTGAATTTGATACCGTTTATCGGCTTATGCAGCAGCACAATATTGATATGCGTACAGCGGCCTATGTGCATGCACTCAATCGTTTTACGC
Source organism: Gammaproteobacteria bacterium (assembly GCA_028282395.1). The sequence goes on along the minus strand of JANQHY010000160.1, from coordinate 1,283 downwards.
AAGCGGTGACGGCACAAGGAACACATAGTTATTTTAGTGCCAAAACTGAATAAATCATTAGGACTGCTGCTAATGAAACGCTTCAAAGATAAAATAGAGCGCCAGGATCATAAAGAAAATTCCCACCATGTATTGAATAATGGTCTGTTTATTGAGAAGTAGTGTCTGAATTTTATTATGTCGCATAATGCAGGAAACAAAGCTATACCAAAAAAAAGCGATTAAACCAATCTCTGTCGCTATGACAAATTTAAACCAGATGGGACTAGGTATCGGCATCGCAACAGAAAATAGACTGGTAAAAAAAAGTGCTGCTTTAGGATTGCTCAGATCAGCTAAATAACCGCGCAAAAAAAAAGCGTTTGTTATGGTTGCTGTGATAAGCACTCTTATCATAAATAGTCTTCTCTTTTTTTAGAAAACTAATGCCTAGATAGAACAGATAGATCGCGCCAGCAACAACGATTAACTCGCGGATAAAATGAAAATGGTAAAATAGTAAACTAATCCCTAACATGCTTAACACTGCCCAAGTTACAGTCCCTACGGCAATGCCAGATGCAACCATTATACCCATGCGGTTTGAGTGACTTAAGCTGGTATTCGCGGTTAACAGAAAATTTGGTCCAGGTGATAAGACAATTACAAACCACATAAATCCGATGGTAATAAGACTGCTATAGAGGGCATGTGTCATAGCTATGCAAACTCAGATTTACTTTAAATGACAAGTGTAATCTAGGCTGATTCCGTCGTCAATTTATCCTTTTCCGGTAAGCAGGAAGATGGAATATTCCTAGTAATATAAAAGATTTCCATACTATCTGCGCCACATTTACGTTACACTAGAGCCTTTGATAGCAGCAAGCAAGTGAGGGTGTCATGAATTCAGCATTAAAGCTAGCAACAGAGCGGCTACTATCTCCGGCCTCGCTCTCTTCGCAACAGATAGAGCAGATGTTAGGGAATATTGTTGGTGGTGATATTGATTATGCCGATCTCTATCTGCAGTCGCTCTACCATGAGAGTTGGGGGCTGGAAGATGGTGTTGTAAAAGAGGGCGGCTATAATATTGCTCGTGGGGTTGGTGTCTGTGCTCATAGTGGTGAGAAGAGTGGGTTTGCTTATGCTGATGATATTCTTGCAGCTACTTTGGAGTATACGTTAGATGCTGCACGTAGCATTGTTAAGCAGGGTGGGCAATTTAAACAGCCGTTATTGCAACCGGTCTCTGCAGCCAATCTCTACACCAGTGATAATCCACTTACCGGTTGGAGTGAAGA
>JANQHY010000149.1 GCA_028282395.1 Gammaproteobacteria bacterium | reverse complement strand
TCCTATTACTAGGCTGCGAGTTGATTGCTCGTTCGCAGAAGTTCCTGCTTCATCGAGACGCCTAACGGTGTCTCTCCACAGGCTAACACGGCATGCCCTAAGTTTCACTACTACAAAACTCGTGTATAATAGTCGCTTAAGTAATAAGAGAAACGCCTATGTTATGGTTTAAAGCCTTTCATGTCATCGCTATCGTCTGCTGGTTTGCCGGCCTGTTCTACCTACCGCGACTTTATGTCTACCATGCTGCCAAACCGCAGGGTGAAATTAACCAACAGTTTAAAATTATGGAGCATCGCCTCTACTATTACATTACTACCCCAGCTGGCATCGCAACAGTTCTTTTTGGCCTGGCACTATGGCTACCCAATTATGACAGCTACCGTCATGCCATGTGGCTACATATTAAATTAATATTGGTACTGCTATTAATTATTTATCATGGTTATTGCGGCTATCTTCTCCACCGCTTTAAACAGGATAACAATCCATTTTCTGAACGCTTTTACCGCTATTTCAATGAAGTCCCAACAGTTATTCTAATTGCTGTCGTATTATTAACTTTTTTAAAGCCATAAGAGGGAGAGACCATCATGAGCCGCTCACAACAACTTTTCACTCGCGCCCAACAAATCCTGCCGGGTGGCGTAAATTCACCTGTCCGTAGTTTTACTTGTGTTGGCGGCACGCCGCGGTTTATCACTCGCGCTGAAGGGCCATGGTTAATTGATGTCGACCAACAACACTACATTGATCTAGTCAACTCCTGGGGAGCTATTATTCTCGGCCATGCTCACCCTGAGATGACTGAAGCAGTACAACAAGCGGTAACCCATGGCACAAGTTTTGGTACGGTGACCGAAATAGAGGTCGACATGGCAGAAAAAGTGACGACATTGATGCCCGATCTGGAGATGGTACGTTTCGTTAACTCTGGCACTGAAGCCACCATGACAGCTCTGCGATTAGCACGCGCATATAGTGGACGCGAGCGCATTATCAAATTTGCTGGCTGCTACCATGGTCATGAAAACTCGCTATTAGTAGAATCTGGCTCTGGTGTCGCCACACTAGGACTACCAGGCTCAGCGGGGATTGCCAAGAGTGTCACACAACACACAATGGTAGCCCCTTTTAATGATCTGGCCGCCGTAGAAAAACTTTTTAGCGAATTTGGTGAAGAGATTGCCGCAGTAATTGTTGAACCGGTTGCCGGCAATGCCGGCTGTCTGTCGCCGTTACCCGATTTTCTACCTGGACTGCGTAAACTCTGCGATCAACACCACTCTGTACTAATTTTTGATGAAGTAATGACTGGCTTTCGTGTTGCGCTTGGCGGTGCACAGAGCAAATATGGTGTTAAACCTGACATCACTACCCTGGCTAAAATTATTGGCGGTGGCTTTCCTGTCGGTGCTATTGGCGCCAATCGCGCTATTATGGAACTCTTAGCGCCACTTGGGCCAGTTTATCAAGCCGGCACGCTCTCTGGCAATCCTGTTGCCATGACCGCCGGTCTTAAAGCACTGCAGCTGATCACTGCAGACAGTCAATTCCACGAGAAACTGACACTACAAACTAAAACATTGGTTAATGCAATGATTGAAATTGCTCGTGATCATGATATTGCTATGAGCGGTAATGTCGAAGGCGGCATGTTTGGCCTATGGTTCAGTGAAGAGCCACTACATTATTACAGTGATATACAGCAGTGTGACCAAGAGCTTTTTAGCCATTTTTTCCATGCTATGCTTGATGAAGGCGTCTATTTACCCCCTTCTCTCTTTGAATCATCGTTCCTCTCGATTAGCCACGATGAGAAGATCATCGAGCAGATACTCGAAGCCACCCATAAAGCTTTTAATCGACTGACAGGATAACCACGACTCATAACAGTAGTATTTATACTCAATTAGCGCTTTTTATAAGATATAGTTATAATTATCACTAAGTAATATCTCTATTTTTTATCAGTAAAGATATATTTTCTTCTATTTTTTGCTTTTTAGACAAAAACTCGTCAAAATAATTTTACCGATTGTCATTTATGCTATTTTCTAGGGGAGAGATTTATGCTGCAGCAGCAAGCCTCTTTTGCTCGATTAACTGATGAGTATGCGAAAGAGAAGTGGTTAGAAGCACACACTATTCATATTAGTGAATGGAACTCCTATTGCCTTGCCGCCTGTATTGGCACCTATTTAACTGAACGCTTCCTTGAAGGCACATTTTCTGCAGCACAAGAGGCGACATTTCTTAATCTATTCAATAATATCTTCGCCACTAATTTCAATGAGAGAAATAGAGATGCGCTACACGCTTTTCTAGCATCCTGCAGTTTCCCATATGTACAGCAGATGATGGCTATCATGGTTATCAAAACCTACAAAGAGACTAAAGATAATGAAAAGTTTCCAAAAAGTGTTTTCAATAATATTAATAACAAGGTTGGTGAAGGATTAATCAAATTCTTTTTCCAAAACTATTTTCCTGACATTGGCATGGTTAAAGTTGATGAACTTAACCCTGACTGGGATAGCTTAATGCAGTATAAAGATAACAAGGATATCTGCGTTATCATTGACAGAAAAAAAGAGTATGAATTCAACGTTGATATTATGTCATTAACATTAGCAAAAAAAAATGGGACATTAAGTAAATTAGAAAATCAGGACAATGATTGTCAACCCACTATCATCATAGATAGAAAAAACAACACGATACAACGCTGGGTCAACCATCATGGCAAGTGGTTGAAAAAGGATTATAAATATCTACCAGATAATTTCATCTTTGCCTGGAAACAGCAAAATAGCAAAAACAAAGACGAGATAGCCCATTTGTGGGTCTGCACCAATGAAGATCGTGACTTTATGGCATCAGATACTGGCCATACTCTGAAAAAAGAGCGTGCTGCACATTTTGAACTGTTTACCAACTCTTCCAAGAAAGCTCAATACTATAATGCTCTATCTGTTCTCTATGAGTACCCGCTAGGTAATCTCTTGCCACAGTCATCACTGTATGGCCGAAGAATTCCACGGATAAGAGATGCCGCCCATCTTTCTCATATTGCTGCAGGACAAAGGCCAGCAACGCTTTATATTCCTGATAGAATCATAGATGACACAAGAAAATGCAAAGTTTATACCATCCCAATACATCGCTACGAAACACTGCCCAACCTTGAGCTGTTAAAAAAGGACCTGGGAGACAAACCCGCTCTACTAGTTGTAGCAGACGAGAAAAATTATATGTTCTGGGGCAAAATCAATCAAAAATTCTCTGCACAACGACTAGAATTAAGTGAATACAATAAACGTAATTT
>JANQHY010000136.1 GCA_028282395.1 Gammaproteobacteria bacterium | reverse complement strand
GCATGCGTGAGTTCAAATGGTTTTCAACCTGTTTCGCAATAGCCAGATCACTATTATTATAGTTATTTTCATCAGTATCAAGTGTACATACTACTGTCAGTTCATCAGGGTTATCGGGGTTATATTCCACTAATTTTCCTTTAACTTTACCATCTTCATCTCTTGTCACTAACCATATTTGATCATCAGATCTCCAATCCTTGTTATCGACAATTCCAGCATTAGCCGCTTTAGCTTTAAAGGTTTGTTTGGTGATATTGTCAGGGTCGTCAACAGATAGAATGATAATTCTATTTGGCGCCTCTCCATGCTTAGTATCCAGGTCAGAAATTAAATTCAAATAGGTATCACTGAGCGTATCCGCGCGATGGTGTTTGTTCTTTAATACTTTGAACATGCTATCCTTATTAGGATCATTAGCTTTTTTCTGGATCGTTCTCGATAAGGCTGCAATTTCCGCGCCGGTAAGATTCTCATTATCAAATTCCTTTGCAATGTATTCCTTAAATTTATCTTTATTTTTAGATAACTGTTTCCAGTCAGCGCGCTTAAATTTATCGCGATTGTTGGTTTTTATGTTTTCGCCTAACATTTTTTCCATTTTGGCGGCAACGGCATCGACTTTAGCTTGGTTAACTTTTCCCGCCGCTTGCTTTTGCGCTAGATCGAGGTCACTAGTCAGGTTAGTCCAGGTTGTACTGAGTTCACTTTTCTTCCAGTGTTTGTATTTTAATACTTTAAAGATGCTATCTTTGTTGTCATCCTTAGCTTTATCCTCGATAATTCTTAATACTTCAGCAATTTCGCCAGCAGAGAGTTTCTCGTCATCGAGCTTATCCCGCATGTATTCTTTTAACTGTTTTTTATTTTGACTTAACTGATTCCAGTCGGCGGATTTGAATTTATCTCGATTATTGGCTTCGATATTCTCGCTTAGCATGTTTTCCATTTTGGTGACAACGCTATCCACTTTAGCTTTGTTAATTCTATTATTCATAACATTGCCTCATTGCTGTACTTATATAACAATTATACTCCTTTTTCCTAACCTTGTGTGGGATAAAATGTAAAAAAATTTGCAATACTATGAATTTTAAAGAAATTATTTAACGACTAATTGTGTAACTAATTCCCCCTTGTCATTGCGAGCGCAGCGAAACAATCCAGTTCGGCAATCACTATCATCACTGCTGCTGGATCGCGTCGGTGCTACACACCTTGCGACGACAAAATGAATTGTCATTGCGACGACGGCAGATAGTTACATTTATAGCTGATTATTCAATGCCTGAAGCAGCGTTCGCCAGTGAACAACATGGCAATATTATGTTCATTACATGCCGCAATAACTTCATCATCACGTACTGAGCCACCTGGTTGAATAATTGCTTTGATACCCGCTTCTGCAAGACGATCAATACTGTCACGGAAGGGGAAAAAGGCATCGGAAGCGAGTACAGCGCCCTGAGTCTGTTTTGCCTTATGAATGGCTAAATCAACGGCATCAACACGCGATACTTGGCCACAACCAATGCCTAAAGTTGTACGGTTCTGTGTGATGACAATCGCATTCGATTTAACATGCTTTACCACCTGCCAGGCGAACAGCAGTTCAGCGATCTGTTCATCATTGGCTTGTTGCTGGGTAACATTGGTAAGTTGTTCACTAGCAATGGCGTGAAAGCTTTCACTTTGTAGCAACCAGCCGCCACGAATAGAGCGAATAAGTGGGCGTGTTGGTTGTTTAGTGAGGCGTGAAGTATCTAATTGTAGCAGGCGTAAATTCGATTTTTTAGCTAATAGTTTTAACGCTTCCGGTTCATAGTCGGGAGCAATTAACAATTCAAAGAATACACCGCTGAGGAATTCAGCGATTTCAACATTACAACGGCGATTAAGTGCAACAATACCGCCAAAAGCAGATAGGCTGTCTGCTTCCCAGGCAGATTGGAATGCTGCCTCAATTGTTTCTGCCGTTGCAGCACCACAAGGGTTGTTATGCTTTACCACTACACAAGCCGGCGCATCAAACTCTAATAGACAATTAAGGGCGCCATCGCCATCGAGAATATTATTATAAGAGAGGGCTTTTCCTTGCAACTGTTTTGCCTGCAAAATTCCACCGTTATGATTAAGAGGATCAGCATAGGCGGCAGCCTGTTGCGATGGGTTTTCACCGTAACGCAGAGTTGCTGTGCGATTACCACTGAGTGACAGGCTATCACTAAAGGCAGGCTCTTCTTGGTCAATATGCTGCTCAAGGTAGCGAGTAATGAGTGAGTCATAAGCGGCAGTATGGGCAAAGGCTTTAGTAGCTAGGCGTTGCCGTTCGTTGCGATCGATGCCCCCTTGAGTGGCTAACATTTTTAATAGTTCTGGATAATCATTGGGATCGATAACTACTGTGGTCCAGGCCATATTTTTTGCTGCAGCACGTAACATTGATGGGCCGCCAATATCGATATTTTCGATAGCTTGCTCTAGTGTGGCATTGGGTTTTTGAATCGTTTCGGCAAATGGGTAAAGGTTGCAGATTACCATATCGATCCAATCAATATCATGTTCACGTGCTACCTCACTATCAAGGTCACGGCGACCAAGGATTGCAGCAAAAATATTCGGGTGGAGTGTTTTAACGCGTCCACCCATGATTTCTGGAAACTGTGTTACCGACGCAACTTCTGTGACATGCACGCCTTGTGTTTTTAAATGATTGGCGGTGCCGCCAGTAGAGATAATTTCTACGCCTAAGGTGTTAAGCGCTTTAGCAAATTCAGTAATACCACTTTTATCTGATACGGAAATCAGTGCTCGTTTTGGCATAATACGTTGTTGCGACATCTTATTCCCCTCTATGTTAATGCTAATTGTCGTTGAATCTGTTGGATTGCTTCAATATAAGCAGCGCCCTCCAGTGTTTGGACCTTATTTTTCAAAGAATCAATATTATCGTTGGCGGTTACCGCACAGCGTTTTTGAATAATAATCTCACCGCTATCGACTTCTTCGCTAACGTAGTGTACGGTACAGCCGCTCTCACTATCGCCTGCTTGTAATACTGCACGGTGTACTGCTTCATTGATAAGGCCGCTGTGTGCAGGGAGTAGTGATGGATGAATGTTAATAATGCGTTGGTGCCATTGATTAACAAAGTTAGGTGAAAGAATACGCATATAACCCACTAAAACGATCAGGTCGACTTGGTATTCGCCTAATGTTTGCGCAATTTTTTCGTCATATTGTTGGCGTGATAGATTAGCTGGATCAATGAATTGTGCTTCCAGACCAGCTGTTTTAGCACGTTGTAAAATTAGGGCATCAGCACGATTGCTGATCACAATAGCGATCTCAGCAGCAAGTTGCTGTTGGTTAATTGCATCAATTAATGTCTGCATTACCGTACCGCGAGTTGAGCCCAATACTGCCAGGCGAATTGGACGGTCATTTTTTTTTGTTGTGATAAGCGCTAGGTTGCCATGGCGTAATTGGTTCATCTGTTCAATACGTTGGTTAATGAGTTCAGCAGTGCCGATGTCGGGACGATGAAATAGCGGGCCACGAATATTAGCAATCTCTTTTTCAACCAAACGTTCTGCGGCCTCAATCGTATCCGCACAGGCGACAACGGCTAAGGTACGTGAGCCAGTTTCATAAAGCTTCTCATCACGCTCATCAATTGCGCCAAACAGTAACTGTTGTGGGGCAGTGACGGCTGAGATATCGACTTGTTTATCTTTTAACGGTTGGTCGGGGTAGCCTTCGGGAACCAAGTATTTACAGATTGATGCCTGAAGGGAAAATTCTGCCTCAATTTGGTCGAGTGTGCCAGCGATCATTGCCTGACATAGGGCAACGAAATCTGATTGTAGTAGTGCCAGTAGGTTGAGTGCCTCCGGATCACCAAGACGGGCATTGTATTCAATCAATTTTACGCCCTCTGCTGTGGCAATAAAGCCGCCGTAGAGAAAGCCAATATAGCGTTCGCTAAACTCTTGTTTCAATGCTTGGAGCGTTGCTTCGTTGATCGCTTTTGCCGCAGCAATATCTTCTGCTGATAGAAATGGTAGACCATGATTAGCAGCGGAATAGCTACCCATGCCGCCAGTATTAGGGCCACGGTCACCGACAAATGCACGTTTGTGATCTTGAATTGCCGGAGTATGGCAAAGTGTGATGCCGTCAGTGAGACTGATGAGCGAGAACTCCTGACCAATCAAGCGCTCCTCAATGACCAGTGATGAGCCTGCTGTAATCAGCTCCTGGCAGTAGGCGAGAGCTTCGTCATCACTGTGTAGATGGTCGCCGAACAGTTTGACCCCTTTGCCGCCCATCAGGCCATCGGCTTTGATAACGTAGCGCTGGGACCACTGTTTAAGGCACTCAGCAATACCCTCCATACTACTGAATTGTCGATAACCAGGGCTGGCATCAATGTGGTGGCGGCTAAGTAGATCGCGTGTGAAAGCTTTGCTGCTCTCGAGCTGTGCCAACGCTTTTTTCGGGCCAATGGTGGCAATGCCAGCTTCAGCCAGCTGGTCGGCAACACCACTGGCTAAGGGCGCCTCTGGACCGATAATCGCGAAATCTGCTTGTTGCTCACGGGCAAAAGCGACCACTTGCTCACCATCAGTAAGCGAGCCAACTTGGTAGGCTGCTGCTAAAGGGAGTATACCGGGGTTACGCTGACTGGCAAAACAGAGAAGTTTTGTTGGTTGTGGCGAGTGGCTAATTGCTTTGGCAATTGCGTGCTCGCGTGCCCCTGAACCGATTAGCAGTATAGTTGTCATAAGCCTCCACTCAAAATCCTATCATTCATGCGGCGTGCAAAACAGGTTTGCCGTTGCAGTTAAGGGGTAGAATCGCTATTTTCCCCTCTTAACAATTCCTCGCCGCGTTGACAGAAACTCGTTACCGAATTTCTACTTTTTATCAGCAAGAGATTAGCGAATTGGTAGCCTAATGTCTATAGTAGCAGCGCAGAGAAGAGGTTAGCTTGTATCGACTTGAGCGCTAGCGCAAACTGCTCCCATCCACGACAGGGAGGTCTGAATTTTGGCTAGCCTATCTGATTGATTTTGCCTATGGAGAGTAAAAAAAGTGGCAAAATATGTCATTTTTAGGTAGATGAATTTACCCTGTTTCTCCTGATTTTTGTCGATTTTAGTAATAAATCAGCATATTTAATAATAAAAACACATGCTTAGAATTCGTCATTTTTGTAATATATTTTATATGGAATTTGACCTATTTGCTATAATAATAAGTAGAGAGTAGTTTTTTTCACCGAGTCAATTATGCC
>JANQHY010000039.1 GCA_028282395.1 Gammaproteobacteria bacterium | reverse complement strand
ATGGCGCTGCACCATGCTCACCTGGGCGCCTAGTTGCGCAAAGGCCATGCTGAGCTCACAGCCGATAGGGCCGCCACCTAGGACAATCAAATGCTCTGGTAAGTGATCTAAGTCAAAAATGGTTTCATTGGTCAGGTAATTCACTGTATCCAAACCTTTAACATCTGGAATGCGTGGCTGGGAACCAGTGGCAATGATAAAACGTTTAGCACGAATAATGTGTTCACCTGCTTGTAAGGTGCTATGATTGATAAAGCGAGCTGAGTTGCGAATCACCACACAACCAAGTGATTCAAAGCGTTGTTGCGAATCGTGGGGTGCAATGCTGTTAATCACCTGGTGCACATGTTCATGCACCTGGTTGAAATGAATCAATGGTTTGCGAAAGTGTACCCCCAAGATGCGACTATGCTGCTGCATCGCTGCAACCTGTCCGGCGGCAATTAATGATTTGGAAGGCACGCAACCGTAATTTAAACAATCACCTCCCATTTTGCCGGCTTCCACCAGGACGACCTTTAATCCAAGCTGCGCGGCACCAGCAGCAAAACTCAAACCACCGGCACCGGCGCCAACCACACAAAAATCAGGGGTCAGAATATTATTTGCCATGTTGTTGCTTAAACCGACGATACGCCATAGGGATTAATGATAAAATAGCCAGCCCGATCAAGGGAATCAGGATAGCCGGTTGGAAGATAAAGCCTAGATTGATCTGATTACCTTGTGCGACCACCTCACTCATACCATTGCCTAGCGCAACGTATACTACTGAGCCTGGAATAATGCCTACTAGCGTGGTCCAGGTATATGTGCTGATGCGCACATCCAAGGCGCCGGCGGCGATATTAATTAACCAAAAAGGGAATACCGGTACCAGACGTACAAATAACATATAACTCACCGCGTTGTCGCGAAAGCCCTGCTCCATTTTCTGCAGGCGCTTGCCCGCCTTTTGCCGCAGCGTATCAGCTAGCGCAGTACGCGCAGCAGTAAAAGGTACCAGCGCACCAATGGTGGCACTGATAATTACCAGAACGCTAGCACCGATAATGCCAAACAAAAACCCACCGGCGATGGTGAGAATAGTCGCGCCAGGAATAGAGATGGCCACTGCCATAATATACATTACAATAAAGAGTAATACTGCCCAAAACACATGCTGTGATGTCCAGTCGGATAAAACTTGGTGGTGCTGTTGCAATGCGTTCAGGCTCACATAACGATATAAGCCGGTGACGAAAAATAATCCCAGCAAAATAATAATTACGCCAACCATTGCCCAGCGTTGTATAAACGATTTAGCAGCCAAGTGCCAACCTCATCTCTTATGTTATCGAATAGAGCTGACCCGATATAACCTCATCAAACTATACCCGATCAGTTATTATTATAGTGGGAAATGAAAAAACTGCGATAAATGGGCAGTGTGGCTAAAGTTATCGCTGGGCTGAAATGATCACAAACGTCTGTCAGGTTGGGCCGTGACTGCTGCGGTTAATGAGCACCGGAAGTGTTTGGCTAACAAAGCTGGCGCTCAAAAACAGTGCTATTTACAAAACCGCAAAAACTTTAAACATAATTATAATATAACGCCGATATCCTCTTAAGAAAGAGCAAACAAAAAATGACATTATTCGAGCGGTTGAGAATGATAACTTTGACTATGGAACTATAGAATATTTATCAATCGCAGGTAAATGGGGTGCGGATATTCGGGCAGATTGGGATATGTTACGGCAATTTCCAACCCAGCGTGCGATTTTATTGATAAAGAGAAATAATATTGATTGCCGCCAAGGTTGGGAACACTTCAAGCTTTTAATGCCAATGATCGAGGCGGTGGATGAACAGGGTGTCAACCTGAAAGGTTTGTGGGCATTTACCAAAGAACATACTAGTGTGGGAAGTGGTATTTTACGATGCTATGATGCTTTAAAACAAATGCCTGATGATGCTGATAAAGCAAAATTTAAGAGCTCATGCTCAAAGTTTTTCTATTCTTTGTTGAAAGATACTTTAAATGAAAGCAGCACGTACACAAACAGTGGACCTGCTCATGAATTTAAGCCTCATCACCAATGTTTTGAATCTTTAATCAGTTTAATGAATAAGGTCACTGATCCTGGTGCGCTTTCTGTAGATAAATTGGTAGAGCTGGAAACATTTGCAGATACCGTAAAACAACAATCTGCTATTTTGCAAGAAGCTCGTGGACCTTTTATACATCTTTTATCGAGAGCTTTCTATGTTATCTCAGGGCATACTATCGGTAGTAAAAAATTCAAAACTGAAAGAAAAAGTGGAAAAGTTGTGCGATCAGCAAAAAAGATAGCAGAAAAAGATGCGCGACGAGAAAATGATAGTGACAGTGGATTTTCTTCGGATGATGAAGGCTATATGAGCACACCCACAACACCGCGGTTTAAATCTGCAATAGTGTTTTCGAGGGATGATCCAGGACAAAATGATGGGGAGGTGATGATCGAGATCACACGGCTCTGATAGACGGTTTAAAAACTCAGATACTGATTGTTTTGTCATGTAATATAGCCTTTGGTATGGCTTGTTTTTGTAAGATGGGTTATTACACATGCCTTACGGATGAGCCTGTAAAAGACCTGTTTCACATATTGGTAATATCAATTTACAAACTTATATTTTAATTTAACTTAACGCTAACGATGCAGCCATAGTATATAAGCTAAATGACTATAACCCATATAAGACCAAGTGGTGTGCCGCAGTCAGTCTTTAAATTTACAGTGGCAAAAATGGGCGGTAGACATTACTTAGCACAATTGGAGTACTAAACGGGGCATAAATGCCGCCATTACAAAAGAATAAGGAGGTGCTGTGATGGCTTCGATTATTAATATTTCGGAGGACCCAAAAGGGGCAATAGAACGTCTTTTGTACGATCAGGATAGGGCTATGCGGGCGGTTATGCAGGCGCATGAAGATAAGCCCATAACTAAGCCGACCAAGAACGCCTACCTATTATTAAACACTGCTATAGATCATAGTCAATCACATGACTTTGGTCGCGACGTTGGCATCGATTGCATTGGCTAATGTGAATAATTTTAATCTATTGTAAATACGTGCCACGGGCAGTATGATCTCATCCCGTGGCTTTTATTGGCCATTTGATGGCATTGGATTGCGCATTCAGGCCGCTAGCAAGCCATTGTGGGTAAATCACTTTCCCTTGTAGGCCAATTTGGGACAGAAGATTAAACGCGATAACCGATCCGAGAGCATCATATCTTCACGCTCCAGTGATACAGCCAGGCGCACATAAGCTTCCTCAGCAATAGTGCGCGCATTGCGTTCGGCAGCATGAGCCAATGCCTGCTTAGCTTCAGGTGAAACACGAACATACAGGCGAGGATCGTTGCGGCGTAGTAAACGTCTGAATTTAACTTTCATTATATACCCCCCTATCTATTAGTTTATGAATTTCCCCTTTAAAAAATGTGCCGTCCCTAGCACAAAACAGTGCATCCTGCACATCAGGGGAGAGCGGCCAGCAACTGGCCGGTGTTTGCACTACTTGTGATCTATAGCCTGTTGCGGGCGGTAGGCTGCATCGAGTAAATCGATGCGCTCACTCATCGTCATGTCATCCTGTTGCTGCAATTGAGCTTGGCGTTCCATCAGCATCAAAGCCCCGATCAGATGTTTGGTAGAAACCGTTTTGCCATCCAGCGATAGACCTTCCATCACATGAGCGGGCAATTTGAGTAAAATACTCTTTTCCTGCTCGTTGCCGAATTCGGCGAGAACTTTAATCATGTTATAACTCCTCCCGGTTTGACTATATTCAAATTGTAGTAGCGATGTTTTAAATCGATCCGAGGATAACTTTGCTTTTTTCTCCTGTGTATTCACCAGGTTCATCCTTAGCTTCGATCTGGAAATGATAGTAAATTGTTTTAACGTTTATTTGTATTAATATATGTATTGGTATAATATTCCAATACTTAATACTGGTTTTTTATAAAATGCAAAAACTGACTTTTAAAGACATTAAAGAAGAAATCAGGAAGGTCAACCCTGAGTTTGTCGAGATTGTCGAGTCAGTCAAAGGCGCCCAGAACTGTGGCGTCTATTTGGCTGAATACCGCTATGGAGACTATATCGTTAAGGCCGGTGGCTTTAATGTGCCAATCGCCGGTGAGCTTAAAGATCTCAGAGAATGTGATGATAAGTTAAAGACTGATTTGGGGTATAATTTTATGACTAACCCGATTAGTATGGTTTTAGAAAAATCAATTGAACTTTATATCTCTCTTGTTAGTGCCGTAATATCTTTTACTATTTATCAGCCTGGTGATTTTTTTGGTTTTAGCTCAATTGTTTCACTGAATAATCCAAAAGTCAGGGTACCTAGTGCGGTAAATTCATGGACTATGACTGCAGGGATGCGTAATGTTGCCATTCTCGCATCAATTTCAGACGAGAGTGGATTAAATGCCTTAATGCGAGAGTTTGATTTTATTTGTACAAAGCCTGATGGGCTTTTACAGCATTGGCAGGTAATAAAGGGAGTTGGTTACCAAGATTCTAATTGGGTTTGTAAAATGCTATATTTTGACATTGAATGGTTTAAGAACCTTGATAATAAGAATTGGGGCCCAATTAAGATTTATTTTTATGACCAATTCAATGCGGCGATGCAGTTTTATACCAATTACCTTCCGTGGAACATTAGCTTTTCATTGGCCCAGAAGAAGCGTAATATTTTGGCTACAACAAGTGTTAATGAGACAATTAAGTACTTGTTTGGTATTGCGAGTGGCTTTTTAATTGGGCATGAAGTTGCTCGTAATGAAGAGTCATTACCACTTGAATTTATTCAAAGGGCAATGGGTAATGTTTATGGGCTGCCTGGTGGTGCTCCTATTTTAATGACACCCTCGCTGTTTCAAACTCAACCAGTTTATTATTCTTTGCAATACCCCCTTCAGGCTTCAGCAATAAAGCTCGATCCGTCGCGCAGTATTATTCAGAGGCATGATGATTTGTATCATACGCTAAGTCGCTATAAACAATCTTTTTTATTGGATACTGAATACCATGCGCAGGATACACCACTTATCCAGGCGGCAAAAACGGTAAACTTTGATTTTTACCATCGTAACTCAAAACGCTATGAGTACATGCATGACTCAGAGGCATTGGCTGAAAGTAAAGATTTTAGGCAGGTGTTGAAAACGTTAAAGTCAGAGTTTCCTAGAGGGTGTCGTCAAATTATACACCACATCATCATGGCCCTAAATTGTACTGCCGCAAGGAACGAATTGGCATTTTTTGCATAACGAGTGGCG
>JANQHY010000027.1 GCA_028282395.1 Gammaproteobacteria bacterium | reverse complement strand
TGCCACTGAGCAAAGTGTCGACCATCGTCAAGTTCACCAGAATCGATTAAGTTACTATTAGAAAGCAGGACTGGATAACGCTGCTTGGCGGCGATAATTTTTGTGGTAAAAGCCGCCATTGCATCAGGCCGATGTGGATAATGGGTACTGCGGCGAAAACCTTGTGACTCACATTGAGTACAAAAAATACCATCACTCTTATACAGCCCCATTAACAGACTGTTCTCTTGTGGTTTGTTCTCAGAAACAATCTCGATGGTAGCCGATTCAGGACAGTCATGAATTAACACCCCCTCCTCATCCTGCTGATACTGCTCACTCGTTAATACATTGCCGCCAACAGTAATCGATTTTAATGTCTGATTAGCGCCATACAGCCGTAACGGCTGATTTTTAGCTGATATTTCTGGGTTAGCTTTAATCTTCAGCGTTGCTTTCACCTGGCTAACCTCTTCATCGAGCGTAATTTCCAAATCAATTGTCTCGACCAGATGGTGTGGTGGTTGATAATCTTCACGCTGATGGACGGTCTGTTCATTACTACTCATTACTGTTACCTCTCAACTATTAAATCAATTAATCCCTACCCTGCTGACGCTCTTGCAGCATCGCCATAAACTGTTCATGCGCTGATAGTTCATTCTCATCTGCATAAATCACCACGGTATCAGCGAAAACTTCTTCTACTGGCTGATCTCCTCCCTGCTGTTGCTGTGATGCATTAGAGGATTGTGTTTCACCAAACAGGCTGGTCTGTCCACCGGTCATCATTAGATAAACCTGCGCCAACAGCTCAGCATCAAGTAATGCGCCGTGCCACTCACGATGTTTATTAGAAACATGGTAGCGTTTACACAAGGCATCAAGATTGTTCTGCTGTCCTGGATGACGCTGCCGCGCCAGTTTTAATGTATCAATAATTTGACAATGTTTGGCCAACTTTGCCGGCCGAATAGTGGTCTGTTTTAATTCAGCATCAAGAAAGCCAACATCAAATGGGGCATTATGAATAATTAGTTCCGCATCACGAACAAATTCGAGAAACTCTTCCGCCACATCAGCAAAGCGTGGTTTATCTTGTAAAAACGCTTCGTCAATCCCATGTACCGCTTTGGCGCCCTCTTCAATTTCCCGATCAGGATTGAGATAGTAATGAAACGTCCGTTGTGTTAGGCGACGATTGACCAGCTCAATGCAACCAATCTCAATGACTCGGTGCCCTTCTGCAACTTTAAGACCAGTCGTCTCCGTATCAAGAACAATCTGTCTCATTAGTGCTGCTCTCCACCTAACATGGCATCAATACTCGCGTTGGCGAGTAGATCAGCCTCTTCATTCCCGGGATGACCACTATGCCCCTTAACCCAATGCCATTCAATCTCATGGCGTGATGCCTCATCATCCAGGCGCTGCCATAAATCTTGATTTTTTACGGCTTTACCGGTTGATGTACGCCAGTTACGCCGTTTCCAATTGCTCAACCATTGGGTAATCCCCTGCTTCACATATTGTGAATCGGTGGTAAAAATCACTTTGCTGGCGCGTGTTAACACCGCCAATCCTTCAATGGCTGCCATTAATTCCATACGGTTATTGGTAGTATGCGCCTCACTACCGCTAACGACACGTTTTTTGCCTTCGCAATAGAGAATAGCTGCCCACCCCCCAGCACCAGGGTTGCCGCGACAGGCGCCATCACTATAAATCTCAACGACTTTCTTATTCACTATTATATTCCACCAGCCGGTTTTACCACACCATTTTTCATCGCCTTCTCCGCTGTACTCCAATCGGGTGGACTAAAGAGAAGCTTGATTGTTTGTTTCTGTGCCACAGTAACATAAATTCCGCCAAAAATGGAGAAAAAAAGGCGGTTGAGCTGTTCAAAAAGAAATAATGGTCGCCCCAACTTCTCATCAAGCACCGGCAATAGACAGTAACTCTCCTGCTGCTGAATAACAAAGTCGAGCTGTTCCAGCCAGCTCTTGACCTGCAGCGGTGAATGAAACTTACCAATATAGGGAGGACGGTGACAAAAGAGTTTAAGCAGTCCCCATAAACTTAGTGGGTTAAAGCCAATTGTCACCAAGTGCCCCTCCGGCTTTAATGCTAGATATGCCTCACGTAGCGCATGAAAAGGGTCCGGACTAAACTGTAGAATATGTGGCATAACAATCAGATCCATACTATCAGGCAACAGTGGTAGCGCCTCAATATCACTACAGATAAAATCATTGCGCTGCTGTTGTGGCAACAACGGATAAGCAATAAGCGCGCGGTTGCACTTTACAACATCTACCAGTGCCGCCTGGTGGCTATCGCCTAATAACAGTGTTTGATCACTATGGATATGTTTTAACATTCGCCGTAGTAATTTTTGTTCAAGATGAATCAGGCGCTGGCCACGCCGCTCTGCTAGCCAATGGGAAAATTGTTGTCGTTGTCTCTTTGGCATCTGTTATAGCTTATCATCCTATTT
>JANQHY010000013.1 GCA_028282395.1 Gammaproteobacteria bacterium | reverse complement strand
AAAACACATAACGCCAAATCTTAATCATAGAATAGAGTGTAAACAAACTTACTACAAGTGCGACAACAATGCCGCCATAAAAGTGAGAATCTAACGCCGCCTTAATGATAAAGAGCTTGCCCCAAAAGCCAGATAACGGCGGAAATCCTGCTAATGATATAGCTGATAGAAAGAAGACCAAGCCAAGCCATTTGTGCTGCTCTAGCAAGCCACCTAACTTTTTTAAATCGCTGGTACCACTATGTTGCTCAACTACACTTGCCACCATAAATAGATTGGTCTTAACCAAAACATTATGAATAATAAAATAGACAGCAGCAATGATAGCAAATGTGGAAGGTAAAATAATGGCAAATAAGATATAGCCTAACTGGCTAATAATATGAAAGGCCAAAATATCTTTAAAGCGAAACTGGCTTGCAGCACCCATTACCCCAAAAAACATAGTTGCTAATGCTATAAATAATAAACTATGCCTGATAAATTCTGCATGCAAAGGTGGCCATAACCATACCAGACGCAATAATACAACCATGACAGCTTTAGTAATCAAACTCGATAATAGTAACATTGATGAACGACTAGTTTTTGGATAAGCTTTAGGCAACCAGAAGTAGAGAGGAAAAACAGCCCCTTTTAGACCAATAGAAAACAGTAGCAAGCATAGAATTGGCAATACTTCTTGATACTGATTCTGTGTCAGTTTATAAGCAATTTCTGCATAACTTAAACTGCCCAATACGCCATAAATTAAAGCAATTCCCAGCAACATAATCAACGTACCAATAATATTTATCAGCGCATAGTTCATAATTGCATGATAGTTCTGTTGAGCACCAATTCCAAGCAAAATAAATGCACTGACCAATATCACCTCAAACCATACATACAAATTAAAAATATCCGCGGTGAACAGAGCGCCTGATATGCCCAATAATAAAAGCCAAAAACCAATATAAAATAGTTTTTTTTGACTCATTTTAACAGTGTTATCATAATAACTATAAAAACTAATACAAACTGATACTGTTGCAAACACTAGCATCATAAGTTGACTTAACTGATCTGATACTAAAGATATACCAAATGGTGATATCCAGCCTCCTATCTTCATCACTAAAGGTTGGGAATTAAGCGCTAACAAAGCTATTACTGATAATAACCAACTAACTATTAAAGCGCCTTGTATAATTTGACAGGTTTTATTGGCTGACTTTGGCAGCAATATGTGAATAACTATAGAAACTATTGGCCATAAAAAAATCATGCTAAGCAAAATCTTTGAAATACTCATGAATTTATCGTCCATTTTTTGGCAATGTTTTTTTTAACAGTGCACATAAAAAAGTAAGCAATCCAAATCCAATGACAATTGCCGTTAAAATTAAAGCCTGCGGAAGAGGATTTGCAACGCCGACTGTTTGACCATTAATAAATGCTGGACGAACTGAATAGAGTCGTCCACTAATCAAGATAATCAGATTTATAGCACTTCCCAGAACGACCAAGCCAAATACTCGCCTCGCCATATTCTCTTCTAAAATCAAATAAAAACTTATCCCAATTAAAATACCACAAGCTAAAATAATCATGATGATTCATCCTCTAATTCAACGATTAACCAAGATAAACTTCCGACAATTAGAAAGTAAATACCGAAATCAAATAGCAATGGCGTTCCTAGCTTAAGCCCTTTACTCCAAAAAGGAATATTAATCCATATACCTGTTAAAATTGGTTGAGAAAATAGTAATGAAACGCTAATGCTTATCAATAACAGTATTAACCCTAGCACAATAATCAATGGCGACCAGCGATCAAAACCACTAGTTTTCAATCCAAACGCTAATGTATACAATCCAATTGATGATGTTGCTACAAGTGACCCAATAAAACCTCCACCCGGATAATTATGGCCACGCAAAACTAATAGAATTGAAAGAAGCAATATTATCTGTACTAGAAAACGTGCTGCTGTTTGAAGGAAAACTGACATCACCTCTCTCCCTTCTCTTTAGATTTTCTTGACCCACCTTTATTCATTAGCAACCAAATAGCAAATGCGGTTGCTAGAATTACAAGCGCCTCACCAAGCGTATCAAAGGCACGAAAATCAACTAGGATGACATTAACAACGTTCTTTCCATGTGCCAAAGGCAAACTATTCTGGATAAAATATTCGCTTAAATGTGATGAAAAAGGCTTACTTATCATCTCAAATAACAATATTGTTATTAACGTACCGAGCAATAGTGCCACGACAGCATGTAATCCACGCCGTTTGGCTGTTAACTTATAAATTGGAAATTGTGATTTATGTAAGGCTATCAATAAAATAACAACGGTGAGGGTTTCAACAAGTAATTGTGTCATTGCCACATCTATCGCACCTTGTAAAATAAAAATAGCACTGATAATTAGCCCAAATATAGATAAACTTATCATATTAATTAGAAATCTTTTGCTTAATAGCAAACTAATACCAGACAAAACTAAAAGTATACTCAGCCCAGAAACGGCTAGAGATGAGTTGTTCCATGTTATCATCATCCACTGTGACCAATTATTTAACAAGGCGGCAAGCAGCCATATTAATAGCGTTATTAATATGAGGAGCAACTGATAACTAATAGCTTGTCTTTGAGTGATATACGTAAACCATCGACCAAAATATAGAATTTTGCTTAAACCCTTTTCAAAGATCACCAACGGATTTAATTGTGATGGCCAATTTATCGTTTTTTTATAATAGAAGTGAAAAATTAAGAATATCAGCATTCCGCCTACAACAGTCCCTAGACTTAATCCACTGCTTAATCGAGAATAAACCGATTCAAATCCCACTGGCTCCCATATAATACTATCAGCAGCAGCGCTAATAAATCCTATTAAATGTGACTCTATACTATTAAGAAAGACAATCAATCCAGATAAAATCAAAGGGCACAACAAACCAAATGCTAATTTCTGTCGTTTAGTAACACTTGCTCCCCCGATAAACCAATAGTATAAACATTTAAAACTACTCGCTGCAACCAGCATACTACTAATGAAACTGATCGTCATCAGGGCATATGAGATAGAACCTGAAGCTAATTTTGCTTCATATAACATTTCTTTGACCACAAATCCAAAGAAAGGTGGCAACCCTGCCATGGAAGCAAAAATGATAATAGCGGCTAATGAAGCTGAAATCCACCGCCGCCCTAGTCCTCTTAATAAGAGAATATCACGACTTCCATAAGTTTTATCAACTGTTCCTACCCACATAAAAGCCGCGGCTTTATATAAACCATGAAATAACAATAGTATTATCATTGCTTCTGCTGCTAACCATTGATTACTACCGAGCAAATAGACCATTGACCCCAATGCAAATAGCGTTGTATAGGCCAAAAGTGCTTTAAGGTCACGCTGAAATAAACTTAATATTGACGCAACTAGCATAGTACTCATGCCAAAAAAAGCCAAAGCAGGATACCAATAACTTACTTGACCAAGCAATGGATGAAAGCGCGCTAATAGATAAATTCCAGCATTGACCATCGTAGCAGAATGCAAATATGCGCTTACCGGTGTTGGCGCCTTCATTGCACCTGGCAACCAAAAATAGAATGGAAATTGTGCTGACTTGGTTATAGCACCTAATAATAATAAGAGAAATATTGGCGTTAAATGGCTAGAATTAGCTTGCAATGAATGCAATGCAGATTGAATGGACCAGCTGCCAACTTGCTGTTGTAAAAGAATAAAGCCAACCAACATTGCCACACCACCTAATACCGAAATAAACATGCCATTAAAAGCAGCTTGATTTGCTGTAGCGTCCGTTGCATCAAATTGAATTAATAAAAAAGATGTGATCGTGGTTAGCTCCCAAGCTAAAAATAATACAATGGTATTATTGGTTAGCACGATACATAACATACTAACCGCAAATATCTGCAATAGGTATAGTAACTTTTTTCTCTTACTGGGATTATCCTGTGTATAAATCACTGCATAAACAAAAATAAGCAAGCCAATACCACTAATAAGCAAACTAAATAATTGTGCTAGACCATCGATATGATAGTCAAATTGGACTTTTAATTGATGTGACCAAACTGTGGGAAAGTAAGAAAAAAGATGAATGAACTGTATCGACCATAAAAATACAACTAACCAATAAACTAATATAAATGCAATAAATAGTTTATTTGATCGCCAAACAAGAGGCAAAGCCAATAATACCCCTGTGAGTAAATATAAACTAAAGTCCATTAGAAACCTCACTCAATCCTATTGTAAATTAATAATCAGCTTGCGAACTTCAAAATAGCCATAATGAAGACTAAAAATAGTTGCTCGTCAATATGATTACTTAATCTACATTCTTCATAATTTACCAAAAGTTATCTTAGTAATCCAGTTGTAGTGATTGTGACGAAAAATAAATAATAAATATCTTAAGCATAACCAGAGTAGAAACCCATTAAAATATGCTGCCAAATTGTACAAATTTTGGCAATCCTGTTGAAAGGCATTTATAGCTAATGATGTCGATTATAGCCTAGGCCATTGTTTGAATTGAATTTACTTACAAAGAATACGAGGCTAATTTGGTAGGCACGATTGGGATTGAACCAACGACCCCCACCATGTCAAGGTGGTGCTCTACCGCTGAGCTACGTGCCTGCTGCCACTCCTGATTGAGTGAGGCCACAAGATACCACTATTTCACCACTGCCGCAACCGGCAATAGTGACTATCTTACCAACACTTCAAATCAGGCTAATACTCGGGTAAAGTCTTCATTATGGATGATAAAATAAAGGAGTTTTTCTATGTTTACTCAAAGTATGAATGCGGCTAAATCCACTCTTGCTAAAACTCAATTATTGTACAAAACCTTTCCAACCTTAACGCTGTTTAATTTAACAACAACTTCCCTCAAATCGCCAACTCTCTATGCTAACTCTCGCTTTTCCTCTTCCAATACACCACTTAAAGAGAAAAGCGGTGTAAAAAGTATGCTAGAAGACTTTACCCGTATA
>JANQHY010000306.1 GCA_028282395.1 Gammaproteobacteria bacterium | reverse complement strand
TCTCACCACCTTCTCTTCACGCTCCGTTAATGTTCCCAACACTTCGCGCACCGCTTCAGCCAAAGCATCAGAGGTTGTCGAATCAAGGGGTGAACCTTCATTAGGATCTTCAATAAAATCGCCCAACTGTGAATCTTCATCATCACCAATCGGTGTCTCCATCGAAATTGGCTCTTTAGAGATACGTAGAATTTTGCGAATTTTATCTTCCGGCAGATCAACATACTTAGCCAACTCTTCTGGTGATGGCTCTTTACCACGCTCTTGTGTTAACTGACGTGCAATACGATTTAATTTATTAATCGTCTCGATCATATGCACTGGGATACGAATCGTCCGCGCTTGGTCAGCAATCGAGCGTGTAATCGCTTGACGAATCCACCAGGTAGCATAAGTAGAGAATTTATAACCACGGCGGTACTCAAATTTATCCACTGCTTTCATTAAGCCGATGTTGCCTTCTTGAATCAAGTCAAGGAACTGTAAACCGCGATTAGTGTATTTTTTCGCAATAGAGATTACTAAGCGTAAGTTAGCCTCTACCATCTCTTTTTTAGCGCGGCGTACTTTCGCTTCGCCAATTGCCATTTTACGATTGATCTCTTTGATTTCGCTAATAGTCAAACTTGTTGACTTACAAATTGCCGATAATTTACGCTGTGCGCGCTTAATCTCAACCGCATATTTTTCTAATAATGCCGAATAGGGTTCGTCTGCGTCGATATGTTCAGTGACCCACTTGGTATTACACTCATTCCCGGGAAACGATTTCAAGAACAGTGCACGTGGCATCTTTGCCTTATTTAAACAACGATTCATCACAATACGCTCATATGAACGTATATCAAGTAGCGCCTGACGAATATTGTCTGTAATCATCTCAAAAATCCGCGGGGTCAACTTGAAATTCATGAAGTAATCCGCTAACTGCGCTAATTTCTTCTGTGTCGTGGCATGCGATTGGCCGTGGGATTTCTTAGCCTTGAGCGCTGCCTTATAGAGCTTCTCCAACTCGCCAAATTTCTCTTCAACTAGGTGCGGATCCGGCCCCTGCTCAAACTCTTCATCATCGTCACCACCATCATCATCATCACCACCATCATCCTCTTCTTCTTCAAGGTCATCATCAACAGGCTCCTCTTCAGCCTTGGCCAGCCTCTCTTCCTCTTTGAGACGCTCTTCCTCCTTCAATTTCTCCTCTTTCAGTTTCTCTTCAGCACGTGCCGCTTCTTCAGCATCGGATTCAATCCAGCCAATCACCAATTCGTTCAAACGTCCGGCAGTTACCTTTTTGTCATCCTCAACCATAGCATTATACTGCTCAAGCAGTAGTTGGACACTATCAAGATAGTAGGCCACTGCACATAATATCTGCTGCATGCCCTGCTCAATGCGCTTAGCAATAGCAATCTCATCCTGACGACTTAACAGCTCAACACTACCCATTTCACGCATGTACATGCGTAATGGATCGGTAGAGTGGAATTTGGTATCGACTGAGGAGGCCAGCACCGCAACAATCTCCTCCATATCAGCCTCTTCACTGTTACTGTCCTTATCATTTAACAGTGTGTCATCATCATCTGCAGTTGGCTTCTCGCGAATCTCAATACCATACTCTTCAAGGAGCTTTACCGCTTCAACCACTCCTGCGCTATCCTCGCCATTTACCGCATCGGGTAAACAATCAATAATTTGCGAGTTAGTTAAATAGCCCTGTTTCTTACCCGTTTTGATCAGCTGTAACAGCCGCTCTTGATCTTTGTTTGTTGCCATGTTATCTGCTTAAACCTCTGGTTATTTATGAAAGAGTAAGCTCATCATTGCCGCGCGCATCCCTTTTTGTCGCTTTGCTCTCAATTAAGCGCCTATTTGCCGACGAACGCTCTTTATACAAGCTCACGCATTCTACCTATATTTATAAGAGAAATTAAGCCCTTTTTCGCGCTTTTGACAAAATAAACACCACTTTATTTACCCTTATCACTTATTTAGTAGTTATGGTGCACAAATATTACTATTACACCATTGGATTCCTGCCCAAAAGTGATTAGTGGCTGTCCTAGCTCCTTAATCCACTCTTTTAGCAAATAGCTCCTGTCTCGGGTAAATTTAATAGCAAAATAGTCATAGTGTTGCACCTTATTAAGTGCTTGCAACTGCTTGACGGTGATTCCTGCCATTGAACCAATAGAGGTACTGCGACCAGCATAATATGCCAACTGTGGATCAGCTATATAGACCTTTTTATCAGCCGGCAGCTGCTGCGCCATCCATTCACCTGCATGAATGACATAGCGTTTCGATGGGCCAAAATACCAAATAGTCGACACTGCATTAATTAACAAGCCTAGCAGGAGCAGTAGCAAGATGCCACGTTGCCACCAACGCTTGCTGCGACAACAGTAGCGATATAGCTGACTAATCCCTCGCGGTAAAATTAATACTAGAATAAGAGCAAATAGCGCAATATAACGTCGACTAAGGAAGAAATTCTCTAATAGGAATGCTACGCCAATCACTAGGTTGATCAGTAGATAGACCATTACTACTCGCGAAGCCTGGCGCTCATATAGTAATG
Organism: Gammaproteobacteria bacterium; assembly: GCA_028282395.1. The sequence goes on along the minus strand of JANQHY010000306.1, from coordinate 869 downwards.
GTCGCTGACACAACGTAAACAATGCAAGAATGAAGTAGAACCACCCTAAAGCACTGATTACTCCATGCAATAGCATTGCTATTAGACCGCCTGATAACAGCCATTTGCTATCATCCTTTGAGTGGAATGGCAAAATATTGGCGGCAATTTTATCGCTTGCGTGTAAGAAGGCATGTAATGGCTGATGCAACGGCTGTAAAAGATCCATCTTTATCTGACCGATGGACCGTAATGATAGATGACCTTGATGCCATAGAATCGCCATCAACAGAATAACTACCAGACCAGGCAATAGATAGCAGCTAATTACTGCCCAGAGTCGTTTACCAATACTCCGATCAGAGCAACATAGCAATACTAGAGGCACTACCAATAAAATAATCGCGCCCTCAATACGAAACAGTGTTGCTACCATTGCCATAATACTAAAACCGAATGCCATCAGTAAGCGCGGCCGCTTGGCGTGATAAATCAACAATAACATTCCTAGTAAACTCGCTGCATAATAGCCATGGCCGCGCATAATATGGGTACGGAAGTGGCCAAACCAAGGGAAAATTAATAATAGCAAGAGTAACAGTAACTGTTGGGAACGGCTAAAGCCAAACGCTGGCGCTAAAGCAACCGCAGCGAGAACAGTAATGGTATCAGCAATGAAATTGAACAAGTAGGCAGAATGGAGCAGTGAAAGATGACTAATATTAGCAATGACAGCAATCACTATTGGCATAAAGGGCCAGCTATAAACCGCCTGAGCGGCATGAAAACCATGCTGTTGATAAGCTGCCGCTGCTCTTAGATAGAGAATACCGTCAGAGTTAAATGGCTGCTGCCAACTCCAGATAATAAGTGTCAAAACAAGACTAGCT
>JANQHY010000299.1 GCA_028282395.1 Gammaproteobacteria bacterium | reverse complement strand
TTTCTCGCTGCTGGCTACCAGCGCGGCAGTCGAATTGACGAGAATCATCAAGGGATATTACGACGAAACTTCTCTATTGCGGCAATATGGCTAGGCATTGGCCTATCCTACCCATTTGTTTATCTCTTCTTTTCTGCAATTCAAGCAACGCTTCATGCAAAAGTGTTACTCCCACTAATTCTCTACCTACTCATTATCACTGCACCGCTAGTTTACCTGCTCGGCTATACACTCCCGATCACTATGAATCTATTTAAGCAGGATCGTTCAGCAGGTTATATCGGTGGCAAGGCACTTAGCATCAGCACCATTGGGTCATTTTTAGGCGCTGTGTTTACATCACTGGTATTGTTACATTATCTAGGCGTTGCGCGAACAATTATGATTTCTGCAATCATCTTGTTACTGTTAGCCTTGCTGCTGTGCCAACGTAAAACAACATTATCACTACAAGTAACGCTAACACTGATTGCGCTCTATTTTATTTATGGTTTTAATATCTATTATGAGAAAAAATTTTTCAAACTGACAGATAATTATGCTAACTACCGAATTGTTCAATTAGCCGCTTCTCAAGATAGAACCTTGGTAATCAATAACTCCTACTCATCGCTGATTACACCAAAATTAACCGGCTATCCTTACATTGAAGCAATTCGTCATATTCTTTTTTCTCCTGATAACCTTAATCTCCGCCATAAAAGCATTCTGGTACTTGGCGCCGGAGGCTTTACCTTAACTGCCAATGGTACGCATGGCAACCAAGTTACCTATGTCGACATTGATAAAAAGATTAAACCGGTCGTGACAAAGAATTTCCTCAATCCGATTCATGGTAACTTTGTTGCTCAAGATGCGCGAGCTTTTCTTGCTACTCATGAAAAACGCTTTGATGCCATTGTCGGTGATGCCTATAGCAACCGCTTCACCATGCCCAGCTCCTTACTGACTGAACAGTATTTCCAAGCAGTTAAGAATCATCTCAACCCTAATGGCACCGCCATTTTTAATATCATTGCCCGCCCCACTCTATCGGACCCCTATTCAAAACATATCGACAACACCTTAAGAGCGGTATTTGGTAACTGTATGGCACTACCATTAAACTACTCTAACCAGATTAATAATATTCTTTATATTTGTAGCAATAGCGCTAATAGTCATGACCATACTATCTACAGTGATGACCTTAACAACTCTGATAGTGAATACTTTACCTCTTCATAGAAACAGCAACGTGCCAATTACTCAAGTGTGATTTGATGTTGGGAATGCTGCATCGGTTCGTTGGCATGGCTTGTAGTCTGACTCTGAACATTGTTAGAAAATTTAAACGACATACTAGTATTAAGACTGGAAGAGGCGTTACTGTAATCATGCTCAGATTTATTGAACTCTCTCAATAAGCGTGTATAGCCCTTTTCTAGCTCATCACACTGCTTTAAAATATGGTCACGTTTACTGCTGCTACTACGGCGACTATTCTTTCTTAAAGATAATGCCTTCCATTCGTTACGAACTTTATCAATCTTTGCCATTGAGTCAGCAATATTTTCAAGCATCTCTTGCTTCATCATTGTATAATGCTGTTGTGATGGGCAAGAAGACATATGCTGAAGATCTTCAGCAATACGTTTCATCGCTGCTCGCTCCCAATATAGGTATTCATTCGCATCACTGTAACGCGTGAATACTTCAGAGTAATTTTTCCGCCCTTTTACTGACTCAGAATCATTCATCAATCGTGATTTCATATATTGATAGCGATTATTTACCACCAACATCTCTTTTCTCTGTTCAACATGATTCTCTATATTTTGCCATAGCCCTGTTTTCTTACCACCCCAATTGAATTTAAAACCAAGAATATTTATCTTGGTTCCGCCTCTATATTTGAGATGGTCATATTTTCCAGATGCCATTCTTTTTTCTAACTTAGCAAAGTCTTTTGCACTACGACAACGATCCGCCTCTTTATAGAATGAGTTTATCGCTACTCTATCACTAAACTCATTTACCTCCTCCAACAATGCATCATAACGCTTCTGCTGAAAGGGTGAATTTTTTTGCAACATGCTTTTATCACCACCATGCGCTGCCAAAGTACCGCGTCTATTATTGAAGTATTTACTAATATTCTCATGCTCAACATGAGAAAACTTTTCGTAAGGAAAAGCATTATTATAAATACTCTCCAGACAATCTAACTCCTGCCGAGAATTCGCGTCTTTAATTGCCACAAGCAGCGATTTAAATAACTGATACTTAAGAGAGTTGTTATTCAGATCAGCATTATAATCATTGCAAATCTTAAATACATACTCAGGCGCATATAACTGCTGCTGTTCCAGACTCATCATAGATCCAGCTGCATCACGTTCAAAATAGTTCGCTGCAGATGCCACAAACTCATTAAGAGTTTTAGTATCTTCATAAATACTTTTCTGCAATCTATCAAGTTCACGAACATCATCTTCAGGCAATACTTCAAGGTTAGCGATCTGTTTATTATCGTTATCAATCAAGCCTTGTATCTGATTAATCAACTGAGGATAGTGCTGCTCACCTTCTTCCTTTATCCTCGCTTTTAATGTAATGATATCATTTTGATACTGGCCAACCCGTTTTTTAAGTTTATTCAGCTCATTCCTCTTATCATCATAGTTTTTTGACTGATTAATTTTATTCCTTAACGCTACACTACGCTGCTTGTTCACACCAATTTTCTTGCGTAATGCAATAATTTTCTCGCGTCGCGCATAATTCTCTACATCGTCACTATCCGCTTTATAAGACTCTATTGGAAATTGTTTGTCATGTGTCTTTCGAAACACCCAAGCTTCTGTGAAATCATCATTAAATAGTACAACACTACTACCAGGTGAAGAGAACTCTAAATATCTGGCAGCAACTAGAGAGAGATTTTGCTTATTAAACGGTTGATTGCTGTTAAGCACACGTCCATCTATTTTACGCTTATGCTGTGAAACAATATCAGCCCCCTCTCTTTTCACACGCTGAAGAACAATTAATCGCTGTTTAAGCTCTATTGGAGAAAGCTGCTTCATCTCTGCAAGAGTAATGAGACCACGCTTATAATAAGAGAAACTATTTTGCGTCAGAAGAGATTGTTGCTTGTCTTTGCTCATTGTTTTTACATGTTTCAGATAATCCTCGGCACTCGTTCTCACATTAACATCTTTACTTAAAAGATCCTGAAGGATCATCTGGCTAGAGAATACAAACCTTGCGACATTTCGATTCTCTTCTGTCAGCGGCGAAAACATTTTTGCCAACTCGACAAGATTGTCAATGTCCTTGAAGAGAAGCGGATTGGTAAACATGTTACTAGCATCTTTTTGCAATAACCCGCGCTTTAGCATAGCGATAATCTTATTATCGACACCTTGTTGCTGCAATGCATCAAGATTTTCTCTTAGTTGCAAAACGATCGCATTAAAATTCTCGGCGCTCTCTTCTCGATTTCCACCAACCACATGTAATTTATTGATCAGCAATAACTTACTAAGCAGTTGATTATCTTTCGCCCATCTTACATTTTTATAGAAATGCTTATAGGAGTTCAGATAAAATACCTCCCTATCATGATCATCTTCAGTTGGTTGGGTGGTTAACTTTGGCAAAGAAGAGAAGAATTTCTCTCTTTTCACTAATTGCCCTTCTTCTTCTATCTTATCTTCAACATAATATTTCAAATAAAGCGCCATCTGTTTTCCCATCTGCGCAACCTGTTTGGCAAGCTCCTGCTGCTGCGACTCAATACTGGTACTATCTTGCACTCCATTCGCCATCGCCTCTTCAAGTTGCTGATGACGTATAGCAAGCTGCTTGAGAGTAAATTGAATGAATTTCAGAGAGATTATTTGTATCTCATCATGATCAAAAGCATTTTGCTGGTAATCACGCAACTCCTCCTCTGATATCCATTTGATCGCAGCAACTCTCTGTCTAATTCGACCCAAGTCTCTTCCCAGGTTTCTCTGCTGTCGTTGTAGTGATTCACTGTACATCAATACTCTCACACTACTTCATTACTATAATTATACTACGATTAAGATAATATTGATTGAATTCATAAGAAAAAAACAAAACTTTAAGTTAAATTTATATATAAATCAATAGCTTAATTTTTATGATCATTCCCCTTTAATCACTGCGACAATTGATCACTATCACAGCCATAAGTCGGTAAAAAGTGGCTTCTAAAAAAGCTTTTTGGCGCAGTGTAAAAACTAAGCAAAGTGATAAGATGATTTGGCATCAGTGACTGTCAGCCAAATTAATGAAATCTTAGCGAATAACTTGTCTTTCCAATAGCGGATGTTTATAGTAGAGCCAACAAATATAATGGACGGAAAAGTGTTTGACTCACTGTTGTTAACATTCTTAATCTGGCTGCCAATTATCGGCGCTATCGCCGTACTTGTTGCTGCTGCCTGCCGTCAAAATGTACAAATTTTGCGCGGTATTGCCGTTATTACCACCTCTTTAACACTACTGCTCACTGTGCCACTCTATGTTGGCTTTGATAACAGCAGCTATGCGCTACAGTTCCAAGAGAATTTACCCTGGATTCCACTGCTTAACATTCGCTACCATCTTGGTGTCGATGGCATCTCATTAGCAATGATTATGCTAACCAATTTCACCGGCTTTATTGTCGTGGTCGCCGCCTGTCATGCGATAAAAGATCGTGTCGGGCAATATATGGCAACTTTTCTCATTCTCCAGGGAGTATCGGTTGGCATCTTTGCCGCTGCCGATGCCATACTGTTTTACCTATTCTGGGAAGCGATGCTAATCCCGATGTACCTCTGCATTGGTATCTGGGGCGATAAAAACCGCTCCTATGCTTCGATTAAGTTTTTTCTCTATACTTTTTTAGGCTCGGTACTAATGCTAGCGGCCTTTCTCTATCTTGGCATTCAGGCAAAATCCTTTGACATCACCCATTTCTATCAACTCCATCTGCCACTATCCGTACAGATATTGATCTTTCTTGCCTTTTTTCTTGCTTTTGCTGTCAAAGTGCCAATGTGGCCACTACATACCTGGCTGCCTGATGTCCATACGGCTGCGCCGGCTGGCGGCTCAGTTGTTCTAGCAGCATTGATGTTAAAAATGGGCATCTACGGCTTTGTTCGTTTTAGTATGCCGGTCACTCCTGATGCCTCACAACTGCTTGACTGGGCAATGATTGTCCTCGGACTGATAGCCATTGTTTATATCGGCCTAATTGCTATTGTACAGAAAGACATGAAACGGTTAATCGCCTATTCATCCATTGCACATATGGGCTTTGCTGTACTTGCTTGCTTTATGGTCTACTCAATTATTGCCGTCAATAGCAATATCCACGATGCTTATCTCAGTCTTGAAGGCGGTGTGGTACAGATGATCTCTCATGCTTTCAGCACTGGTGCACTATTCCTTGGCGTTGGAGTACTCTATGAACGTCTCCATAGTCGCATGATTGAAGACTATCGTGGCATTGCCAAGCGTATGCCTATTTTCGCTGCATTTTTCATGTTGTTTGCTATGTCGAATGTTGGATTACCCGGCACCTCAGGCTTTGTTGGTGAGTTCATGATAATCCTAAGCGCATTCCAGGCACATTTCTGGGTAGCTTTTTTCGCTGCCAGCACCATGGTATTGGCTGCTGCCTACACCTTGTGGCTTTATAAACGGGTTTTCTTTGGCGCAATAAAGAGCGGTGCTGTCAGTCATGTCAGCGACATTTCTGCTGTGCATATTTTTATCTACTCGCTGTTAGCGATTGCTGTGATAGGCATTGGCATCTATCCAAATTTTCTACTGAATATTCTGCATAGTTCAGTTGACCATATTTTAACGTTAAGTATTCAACACCGACTGTAGGAGTGAGATAAGCAATGAATCCAGCAAATTTTTACGCCCTACTACCAGAAATGGTTGTTCTAGCTGGCATTGCCATAATAGTGTTGAGCGATCTGTTCATCAAACAGAAAAACTATCGCATTACCTTCTATCTAACCCAGACACTGATTGTTATTGCTGCCCTGATCAGCTTTCTGCAACTACCTACTGACAACATGACCATTATGTACGGTTCGTTTATTCGCGACCATCTATCAACCCTGTTAAAACTATTCATCTACCTCAGTACATTTATAACATTTGCCCTGTCACGCAACTATCTTAGTGACCGTAATATCGACCAGGGCGCCTGGTATACGTTAGGCTTGTTCTCCATGCTCGGCATGATGGTACTGGTGTCAGCATTTAACCTTGTCACCCTTTACCTCAGTCTAGAGCTTTTATCACTGCCCCTATACGCGATGATTGCCATGCAGCGAAAATCGGATACTGCGGTTGAAGCAGCAATGAAATTTTTTATTCTCGCCGCACTGGCCTCAGCACTGCTACTCTACGGCATGTCACTGATCTACGGTATGACCCATAGCCTTGACATCAGCACCATTGCCACACAGATTGCCCACCTGCAAG
>JANQHY010000280.1 GCA_028282395.1 Gammaproteobacteria bacterium | reverse complement strand
ATTAAATCTAATCGTTGTTCCACTAGGTTCACCTTGTTCCACGGCATAATTATTTCCTCAATGACTAATAATTATGCAATTCTATGTGTTACCTATGTGAGGTAACAAGTGTTACCCATGTGCCTTCCTCATACACTTGTCCGCGGGAACCAGTCGTGACAAGAAATCTACACTGTAGAGCATAGATTTCAGACATGGATAAAGTTATCCAATACTAGAGAAAAAAATGGGTGAGCCTTCTGGTGATAGTTGTTATAATTTAGGTGTAAATATTCAATGAGTAGGACTGATATGGCAAAACCTAAATTAACTGAATCAGAAAAACGCATTCAAGAGGCTCGTGAACGTTCTGAAGAAGCCTTGGCAATATGTGATCTCGCAAATATGAAGCCAGATGAAGCATTCATACAGGAAGTTGAACGAGTGATTAATGGTGAAATTACAACTCAGCAACTTATAGATGAAACAATAGCAAAGTATACAAAAAACTGATTCATTCGATGAACTGTTGATGCGAGATAGTAAGAAGGAATAGGGCAGATGCTATTTAATTCCTGCGCCTATTCTGTCACCACGTACAAAGAAGAACACCATTAATAGCGAAATAACTAAAATGAATACGCCTTCTAAATAAAATCTTTTCACATCAATAAATGAAGTGATATAGATTCCTATACCACCAGAAGAGTAGGTCATAATAGAGAACAGACTTGATGCAGCATTATGCTGTTTTTCAATAGCGTCAAGTGCATTAAATGATATAATAGGGAAAAGACCTACCACCCCAACTGTCATCAGTACTGCCGGAGCCACACCTAGCCAACCATTCCCTTTAACAAAAAGGAATAGAAACGGAATAATACTTGCAAGGAGAAAAAGCAGGATACTAAATTTCACGATTGTTCTGTCGGAGAAAAATCTTTTTTCTATGTTAAATATTAACGGTGCAATCATCCCGGGAAAGAACATCGGAAAGAGATAGTAAGCAACATTTTTTGGCGAAATATGATAAGCAGGAATTATCCAGAAAGGAACGGCAATGTAATAACTCTGCACCACCCCACCGTAGCAAGCCTGAATTAATAGACTATTGAGAAACTTTTTATTCCTTAAATGAAAAACGAGCTGTTTTATATTATCCAAAACAGTTGTTCTTCCTAATGGCTGGCTAATACTATCCAACTGCACTGCTAATAATAGAATTAGCAAAAGCCATATTGGCACAACAAAAAAGACCGCTTGCCAATTAATCAGATGATAAACCCAACCCCCTACAAACGGCGCGAAAAAAGCGGCGGAGTAGCCGCCAAACATCATCAGAGAGAGTGCGCGCTTCATATAGACTTCCTCTTTTAAATAGAGTAGGGGCAATATTCTAGCGCAACCTAACAATCCATTTATTACGGTACAGCCCATAACATAGAGTATTCCAAATAACAGTATATTTTTTGAGAAGGGGACTAATAGTAAAATGATAATACTTGCAACAGTTGCTGTGATAATAAACGATTTTATCTTGATACTATCAATAATCGCTCCCCATAAAATTGGCGACAAGCCTGATGAAATAAATGCTAATGACAGAATATACTGAAAACTTTGTGCGGGGACATGAAACGTTTTTGATAAAGCAGGTAGAATTGGTAAAGCAACTTTAAAGACTCCCCAATAGGCAGCAATAATCAGCATTGGGAAATAAACTAAGGATGTTTTTTTTAATGCCATAAAACGCTTTTCACTGATATAATCACCACTTTATGGACCATTGATAACATAATTTATATAATATTACAACTTATGTATCATTCCCTACAATTTAATTCTATTGATATCACAGCAACACGATTGATTTTCCTGCAACTTCTCTTTATGATAACTACTCAGGTTTTGTTAAGGGAAAGAGGCGAAAACCATGCATAATAGATCACCACAGGCTATTTTAGATGATGCAAACTTATCAAAAGCAGAAAAAATCAAACAGCTAAAAGAGATGTTACTCGATGAGCGTTTAAAAGCCGTTGCTGAAGATGAGAATATGCGTCCAGATATTGAAGAACATAGTGATGAGGACATAACGCCAGAGATCATTGAATGCCTGACGAAGCTAGGTGAGCAACCACCTTTCAATGACGACTCAGCAAGTAAATAAGACAGTAAAAGCCGCCTGCTTGATACAAAAATGGAGAGCTGGTCGATAAGCCGGGTTCTGTCAAGAACAGTCATTCATCTAGGCCTGCCATTACTGACACGCTCGAGCGATCAACCCGGGTTCGATAAGGGCGCTATCATTGAACCTCTATTAGATCTTGCTCCAAGTGGGGTTTACCCTGCCACGACGATTACCCGCCGCGCGGTGCGCTCTTACCGCACCATTTCACCCTTACCCCTGACGGGGCGGTATATTTTCTGTGGCACTTTCCGTCAACTTGCGCTGCCCAGGGATTACCTGGCACTCTGCCCAGTGGAGCCCGGACTTTCCTCCCGCTTCCTGCTGAATCAGCAGAAAGCCAGCGACTGCTTAACCAACTCTCCGCCTGTATTCTAGCGGATAAATACTAGAAAGCAACTATTGTTCAATTTACTTGATCTTGATTGAGAAACTAACAACAATGGCCCATAAATGCGTTTCATATCAGTACTGCCTGATAAGCTTTCCATATGACTATTATACGACGAATCGTAAAATAGTCAAGATTATTTTACGATTCGTCGTATAATAGCCATATATATGTATATGATATATATATACAATCGATTTAATTCTGTTGACGCTTAGAATTAAAGAACATTCACTGTTTTAATATTCATAAATTCATGCACCCCTTCCGCTGAACACTCACGGCCATAACCCGATTGTTTAGTGCCTCCAAAAGGTAAACGCGGATCCGATGCAACAAAGGTATTCACTGCACAAACACCTGCACACAGCCTTTCAACAGCAATCTGCTCACCGCGCTTCTCATCACGGGTAAATACCGCCGCACCTAACCCATAAACGTTATCATTGGCAATCCGGATTGCATCCTCTTCATCTTTTGCTCGTAGTAGACAGATAACCGGGCCAAAAAGCTCCTCATCATACGCTGGCATGCCGGGCTCAACATTTTTCAATACCGTTGGTGGATAGTAGAAACCTTCTCCTTCAAGTGGTTTGCCACCATGTAAACATTCCGCCCCTTTTGCGATCGAATCATCAACCTGTTTTGCTAACTGATCACGTAAATCCGCTCTGGCCATTGGACCAAAATTACAGCTCTCTTCGAGCGGGTTACCCGGCTGGTAAGGCTGAACCAGCTCCATGACTTTCTGCTCAAAGGCGTCATAAACCTCATCCACAACAATAATGCGTTTTGGCGAGATACATACTTGGCCAGATGCCAAGAACCGCGCCTTGACACATATCTCCGCAGCGTGATCAAGATCAGCATCACTGAGAATAAGGTAGGGATCACTACCGCCTAACTCTAATACCGATTTTTTCAAACTCTGGGCTGCCTCACTACCAACTGCTTTACCCGCTCGACCACTACCGGTTAATGTGACACCAATAATCCGCGGATCAGCAATAACGTTAGCTGCCTGTTCTATAGTAATCACTAAACTGCGAAAAACGCCTTGAGGAAAACCCACTTGATGAAAAATCTCTTCAATTGCCAGTGCTGCTCCAGTTGAAATAGGTGCGTGACTTAAGAGTGCCGTATTTCCCGCCATTAAATTTGGTGCCGCAAAACGGAAAACTTGCCAAAAAGGAAAATTCCACGGCATGATAGCAAAAATTACGCCTTTTGGTTCATAACAGACAAAACTTTTTTGCATGTCGGTTTTTACTTCACGTGGCTGTAAATAAGCTTCGGTATGGTCTGCATAGTGCTCGCAAATCCAAGCACACTTGTCAATTTCTGCCAAAGCCTGAGCAATCGGCTTACCCATTTCGCTAGTAATAATGGTGGCATATTCATTTTTATTTTCTTGCAGTTTTTGTGCGGCTTTTTTCATTAAGCTCGCGCGTTCAGCAAAACTACTTTGACGCCAATCAGTGAATGCATTGGCAGCACCAGCAATACTGTCATTGACCTCAGCATCAGACATCTCCTGATAGGTTTTAATAATCTCACCTGTTGCTGGATTGATAGTTTGAATAGCCATAAGAGCTCCTTAATTATTAGCAATAATATATGTATTAATCATAGCATGCCCTATGTGCTACTGTCATTTTAAAGCGCCAATTTTTACTATTTGACAACCCGAGAGATAATTGTCACAGTGTAGTCTATATCAGCCATATTAGGAGAGGGCAGATGGCAGCATGGATAAGTCTATTAATTGCCGGTCTATTTGAGTGTGTCTGGGCTGTTGGTTTAAAATACACACAGGGGTTTTCTCGTCTTGGTCCTAGCCTGATTACCGTTGTTGCCATGGTGATTAGTTTTGCTTGTCTTGCCTACTCACTCAAAACTTTACCAATTAGTGTTGCTTATGTGATATGGACCGGTATCGGCGCTGTCTCTGTTGCGATTTATGGCATTGTTGTCTTTGATGAAGCAGCGAATATTATTAAATTGCTATGTATTGCTTTAATCGTTATTGGCATCATTGGATTAAAAGCAACAGCTTCGACAAATTAGTTAATCAAAATGACTAATCAATCAGGCCCGTTTAACTTAGCCCAAATTTATAGTCACAACTATTTTTCTCATAAATAGTCTGATATTTACTTGCAACAAAGTAGGTTCGATAAAATTTCTTAAAGGGCATAGCAAGTATGACGCTACCTCGATTATTTTTCGCGTCATCTGCATTATTAAAATACTTTATTTCCACAGTATAATGACCATCATCCTCTTTATAGAGCAGAAAACGGATATTTGATACAAAACCGGGATACGATTGTATAATACTATCGCTACTAATTTTCGCCTGCCTACTCAAAAGATAACTCAGCACACCAATTATTGTTGCATCGTGGGCTGAATATAAAACGTAAGGTGTGGTTTTAATCGACTTCTGCACAACACTCTGCATATTATGAGCAAGCTCACTAGTTAATCTTGAACCTTTTGCCAAACCAATTTTCTGGTAATCCGCCTGATAGTGAGAAAATGTTTTACTCGGCAAGTAGCTGTGAATTGTATACCAAGCAAATGCAGCCATCACTTGATTCTGTTGATGATGACTTAATCCCAATATTTTCTCAACGCTGCAGACATTGGCGGCATTACAATAATCATCTAATGTCTGCACATTGTCAGCAAGTGGAATAATCGCTTTCAAACACTGTTTAGCGTTACTTAAGCCAACATCTTTTTTACAAATACCGTTTGAAAAAAAGTTGGGATTAATTCTTAGCAACTCTCTATATAGTTGATATCCCATTGGCGATTGCCATCTGTCACGCCAAGCCTTGGCGCGATTTAACTTAGCAGTATGATACAGACCACGTTGTAATAAAAGATTATCATGTTCTACCGGTACAGAGTAGAATTTAATATAGGCATTACTATTGAGTTTTCTGCCAATGCTGGGATAGGCACTGATTAGCGCGGCTTGTGCTGTCATGAGCGTCCGATTAATTCCGGTTGTGCGAACACAGACACTTTGCTGACTATAACTGTGAGAAAAAGCGGGCGTGTTGATGCTCTGGTGCTGCACATGCACACTCTGGCCAAACAACATACCCTCTTGAATACCGTATAGGGTTAATTGTCCGGATGGAATATTTCTCTTTGACCACAATGATGGATAGTGAATACCCGGTAAAGTATACAATGTTGTTCTACCACCATGACGAATAATATCTGATACAAAGACTAAACTGCGAGCGAAAACGCTATGCTGCAAGAATAAAGAACAGAAAAACACCAGCATCATCATCGAACGTTTCATCTTACTCTCCTATAGTATTTATACCTGTATAACTTATCTGGAAAATTACCTAGATGTTAAGTTAGCGTAGAAACGTTTTCAATCTTAGTGGCTCATAATTTCGCCCAAGTGCTGAGTCAATTTCATATTCTCGCCATAATCAACGGGAACCACTAAAACCGTTGGCTTATCTTGGCGCTCAAAGGCCTTAGTCAATGCCGGTTTTAGTGCTGCAACACTATCAATATGCTCACTATAACAACCAAATGCCTGCGATAATTGGGTTAAATCAGGATTTTTTAATTCCACATGCGAACTCTGCTGATACGCCGCTTCCTGTTTCCATTTTATCAAACCATAATAGTTATCTTCCCAGACTATCACGACAATCGGCGCCTGGTACTGTACTGCTGTCACCAATGCTTGGATGCTCATCATAAAACCGCCATCCCCAATCACTGCTACAACATGTTTATCCGGGTATAACCACTTTGCCTGCGTTGCTGCTGGGATCGCGCCCCCCATTGAGCAAAAACCGTTATAGATAAAGCAGGTTTTTGACCGATAAGTGGCATACTGTCTTGCCACCCACATTTTGTGGGCACCGACATCACTAATTAGAATATCATCATCGCGCATCAGTTCACGTAGATCATGTATCATTCGTTGCGGTTTGATAGGGAACGATTCATCTTCATCGTAGCGGTCAAGATCTTCGAGTGCACGTTCACGCAACGCTTTAAATATCTGTTCCGATTTCTTATGACTGGCGGTTAAATTCTGATTAATCTCACGCAAAACACAGCACATATTACCAATGAGCTCAACATCCGGCATATAACACTCATCGACTTCAGCGGTCACTGTGTCAATATGAATAATCTTTTTCTCACACCCTTCATTCCAGTGGCTCGGCGGCCATTCCACCATATCGTAACCGATACAAATCACCAGATCAGCCTGATTAAATGCTTCAACAACAATATCCTTCATACCTAAACCAACACAGCGCAATGAATAGGGGCTATTGGCATCAATAGCACCTTTTCCCATAAAAGTAGCGGCCGCATAGCTATGGGTTTTATCAATAAATTTGGCCAACTCTTCATCCAACTCATAATAGCTACTGCCACTGCCCGCTAACACAATTGGTGCTTTGCTCTCAGCAATCAACTGCAACGCATGGTGTATCTGTTCTGCATTAACGCCCGCTTCAATTTGCTCCTGCTTCGCCGTAATGACTTGTGCAGAGGTATCATGCTTGGCAATATCCTCCGGCAACTCAATCAACACTGCGCCTGGTTTACTGCTAACGGCGACTTTAAATCCCTTGGCAATGACCTCAGGAATGACATCGGCATCACGCACTGTCGTTGCCCACTTGGTCACTGGTCCATACATCGCAACCGAATCCATATTCTGATGGGAGATTTTATGCAGTCTTGTTGTTGCTGCCTGACCAATAATAGCAATTAACGGCACGTTATCCATATTGGCGCTGGCAACGCCAGTAATCAGATTAGTAGCGCCAGGTCCAAGTGTTGCCAGACATACGCCTGGTCTACCGGTTAGACGACCATGCATGTCTGCCATAAATGCGGCATTCTGCTCATGACGACAAATGATAAATTCAATAGAGGAGTGGAGCAGCGATATCATTAAATCCGCATTCTCTTCACCAGGCACGCCATATATATGGGTAACACCCTGGGCTTCTAAACAGCGTAAAAATAGATCGGAGGCTTTCATTATATCATCCCTCTTTGGCTAACTAGTGACTCTGCACTAATGATACAGTAATTCTATGCCAGCAGCTAATTTGCATAGCTTCTTTTGCCCTCTCCCGCAAACGGGGGAGGGGAGGGAAATGAAACTAAGCAGCGTCGTCTTATGTCACTACCTTATTCTGGTTGAGCACTTTTCCAACCACGATAGCCGCCAATCAGTGAGAAAACATTGTGATAGCCCATTTTTTGGAGATTATCTGCAGCCAAAGCTGAGCGCGAGCCGCCACCACAATAGAGCACAATCTGGGCATCTTTGTCAGGAATCGTCCGCTCGATATCACGCTCAATCACCCCTTTACCGATATGAATAGCAGATGGAATCGCTCCCTTTGCCCATTCGCTCTCCTCGCGGACATCAACCAAGTGGACTGCTACGCCTGTCTGCTGTAACTGTTGCAGCTCATCAAGCGCCATCTCTTTCACCCGCTTCTTGGCATCAGCAACGATTGCGATAAACTGTTCTCCCCTTGTTATCATTTTGCTTTCTCCTGTAAAGATGAATCATGATTTGAAGTGGTAGGGCGTGCAGGATTCGAACCTGCGACCAACTGGTTAAAAGCCAGCTGCTCTACCAACTGAGCTAACGCCCCCTATCTTCCAACCTATGCGGTAGAGGGGGCCATCATAACCTGACTTAAGGGGAAATGGCAAGCGATATGACAATTTTTTTATTAACAGTGCTATATTTTTCATAGACCGTATACAAATAAGGGGTAATTTATGCAGATGGATCTTCCAAAGTGGCGAATTACTGATAAGATGCACAGTTTGTAGCTAATGAGCATAAAAAATGATTAAAAATATTCGTAATATCGCTATTATCGCCCACGTTGATCACGGGAAAACTACCCTAATCGACAAACTATTGAAGCAATCAGGCACCCTGGCTCAGCGGGCTCAGCCAGTTGAGCGGATTATGGACTCCAATGACCTTGAGCGTGAACGCGGCATTACCATTTTTGCCAAAAATACCGCCATTAAATGGCAAGATTACCAAATCAATATTGTTGATACCCCTGGTCATGCTGACTTTGGCGGCGAAGTTGAGCGCGTATTATCGATGGTCGACTCAGTACTACTACTGGTTGATGCAGTAGAAGGGCCAATGCCGCAGACACGCTTTGTCACGCGCAAAGCATTTGAGCAAGGACTACATCCTATTGTTGTGATTAACAAAATTGACCGCCCAGGCGCGCGCCCAGATTGGGTACATGACCAGATCTTTGATCTATTTGATCAACTTGGCGCCACCGATGAACAGCTCGATTTCCCGATTATTTATGCCTCAGCACTACAAGGCTATGCCAGTATGGATAGCGAAACACGAGAAGGGGATATGGAACCACTATTTCAACTGATTGTTGACAAGGTTGCACCACCTAAAGTGGAAGTGGATGCACCCTTCCAGATGCAGATCATTTCGCTTGATTACTCAAGTTATGTCGGCGCAATCGGAATTGGTCGTATCAGTCGCGGCAGCGCACGACCGAATATGCCGGTGACAATTGTCGATCGCGACGGCAAACAGCGCCGCGGGCGCA
Source organism: Gammaproteobacteria bacterium (assembly GCA_028282395.1). Next base: position 4,045 of record JANQHY010000280.1, on the reverse strand, counting down.
TCTTACAGCTTCTCGGCCATCTTGGTCTGGAGCGCCATGAAGTTGAGCAAGCTACTGCAGGAGATATTGTTGCTGTCACCGGTATCGAAAAGCCACAAATTTCCGATACGCTTTGCGATCCCGACCATCCCGAGGCGCTACCTGCATTAGTGATTGATGAACCAACCGTAACAATGACACTGCATGTCAATACGTCCCCCTTTGCTGGCAAAGAGGGCCAATTTTTAACCAGCCGCCAACTTGATGAACGGCTACAAACCGAATTGATCCATAATGTTGCGTTGCGGGTTGAACCCGGCAGCAGTGCTGAGCAGTTTATAATTTCTGGTCGGGGCGAGCTCCATCTATCTATCCTCCTCGAAACAATGCGTCGTGAAGGCTATGAAATGGCTGTATCGCGGCCGGAAGTGATCACTAAAATGATTGATGATCAGCTGTGTGAACCCTACGAATCATTAACGGTTGATATCGAGCAACAGCATCAAGGTGATGTGATGGAGAAACTTGGCGCACGCAAAGGCCAACTTAACGATATGCAACCGGATGATAAAGGCCGTGTCCGCTTGGACTACATGATCCCCTCACGCGGTTTAATCGGTTTTCATACTGAATTTTTAACCACCACCTCAGGTAGTGGCATTATGCACCACGTATTCGATCACTATGCACCCGCCAAAGAGGGCAGTATCGAACATCGTCGTAATGGTGTGCTAATTTCCAACTGTGCAGGAAAAAGCACCGCTTATGCATTATGGAACTTACAGAGCCGTGGTCGTCTATTAATCGGTCCACAAATTGAAGTTTATGAAGGCATGCTTGTCGGCGTACATTCACGCGATAATGATCTGGTCGTCAATGTCACCAAAGAGAAACAGCTTACCAATGTTCGTGCATCGGGTAGTGATACAAACATTCTATTAACGCCACCAATTAAATTAAGTTTGGAGCAGGCACTCGAGTTTATTGATGATGATGAGCTGGTAGAGATCACACCAGAGTCGATCCGATTACGGAAAAAGTATTTAAAAGAGCATGAGCGTCGCCGTCGCTAGGTTGTCGCGGCAGTGCAGAGGTAGCGCTTAAACCACGTCAATGCTAACTCTGCTACCTGCTCAAGCTTGCCCGGCTCTTCAAATAAATGCGTTGCACCCGGGACAATAGTGAGTTCTGTCTGGGTAGTCTGCGCCATTTGCATCTGTGCTGCTCTGTTTAATTCGATCACCTGCTCATCTAGTCCACCAATAATCAATAGTGTCGCAGCCTCGACACTTATTAAAGCATCTGCTGCCAAATCAGGACGTCCGCCACGCGAGACCACTGCATCAACAACTTCTGCACGTGCTGCTGCGGCAATCAATGCTGCAGCAGCGCCTGTACTTGCACCAAAATAACCAATCTTGAGTGCTGCTAAAGGTTTCTGAGCGAGCACCCAATCCGTGGTCTGCACTAATCGCTGTGCGAGTAATACTATATTAAAACGATACTCGGCTGTCTGTTGATCAACTCGCTCCTCTGCTGTTGTCAATAAATCAAACAGCAGCGTGCCTAAACCGGCACGATTCAGCACCTCGGCAACATACTGGTTACGTGGACTTAAACGGCTACTGCTACTGCCATGAGCAAATACAACAATCGCCTCAGCTTCAGTAGGTAAATATAAATTGCCGTATAACGCCAATCCATCTAGTTCAATGGTAACGGCCAACTCTTGATCATATTTCAGCCACTCCGCCATATGTTCTCCATTTCATCTATATTGATCGCTTAGCGAAATATTTTTAGTTAGGGTAGGGGGTAATAGCCTAGACTAGTGTCACTCGCGATCACCAAAAATCATATCAAAAGATAGGCCATGCTCCTCTAATGTCTGGCGTAACCGTTTTAATGCTTCAATCTGAATCTGACGAACACGTTCGCGTGTCATATCAAGCTCCTGACCGATCTTCTCTAGTGTCTGACGCTCACTATGCTTGCCCAAACCAAAACGGCGCTCAAGAATATCGCGATGGAGTTCATTAAGTTCACCAATCCACTGAAAAATTTGATCTTTGAGGCTTTCATCAAATAACTCCTCTTCCGGATTTCCACCTTTCTCCGGCAGCATCTCCACTAATAATTTCGATGAGTCACGCGCAACCGGTTCATCAACCGATACCACCCCTTCATCCAGCTCCAATATTTTCTTCACTTCATCAACAGATTTATTAAGCTCATCAGCAATTTCCTCTATGGAAGCTTCGCGCTCAAGAGATTTGGCCAAATCACGTCCGGTACGAAGATAACCATTTAGCTCTTTAATAACATGGATAGGTAACCGCACCATGCGAGACTGATTCATAATTGCCCGTTCAATTGATTGACGAATCCACCAGGTAGCATACGTGGAAAAACGAAAACCCTTTTCTGGATCGAACTTCTCCACCGCATGCATTAAACCTAAATTGCCCTCTTCAATGAGATCAAGAAAAGGTAATCCACGCGTAACGTAACGTCGGGCAATCTGCACAACTAAACGCAAATTCGACTCGACCATTTTATTACGCGCTTTTTCATCACCCTTTTGTACTAGGCGTCCATAATGGACCTCTTCTTCTGCCGTTAACAACGGCGAAAATCCTATCTCTTGGAGATATAATTGTGTGGCATCAAAAGTCTCTTCACGAGCTGAGCGCAATGCACTTTTCATCGCGGGCATCTCTTTTTTATTCTCTTCTTCAGGATGCTCATTCACATCAGATTTCTCAGACATCAGCTCTTGTTCTTTTTGCTCTTGCTCTTCATTTGAAACTGCCGAAACTGTCTCTTTTTTAGTGTAACGATTTTTTGCGTCCACTTAGTTACTTCCTTATCCTAAACATTGACTTACCTTCGCAATAACTCACGAAAAAACCGTGCTCCTATAGTAACACTGTTCATTTTTTAATGCAAAATGCAGCTATCTCACGCCTATAGGCGCCACAAAACTTATCAAGCATCGCCTGCAGCGGTGCTTTTTTGGCGAGTGATGAGTGTAAACTATCACTCCACTCACCCGTTTGTCGGTTAACAATAATCGGTTGCCAACTCCCATCTCTACGTGGATAGAATGCTAATAGCCAGTGTTGATAATAGATTGCGCGCTGTTTGTTATGTGCCAACAGCTGCGGGATAACTTTTTGTTGCATTGTCAGTTGACCACTCTGACGGTCAACGTAGTAGAATTCGGCTCCCTCACGGGCAACATCGGAAACAATAACTTTACTTGCCATCACTGCTTTCGGATTGAACCCTCCTTCAACAAACGTCCACACTGGTTGATGATTAATAACCGGCGTCCCTTCAATCCACGGTAATAGTGACTGTGCATTAGCACTGGAGGAGTTATCTTTAATATTGAGTAACTGTAACAGCGTTGGTTTAATATCCACTAGCGATACCATACGATTAACTCGCTGCGCAACATTTTTGCTTGTCAGACCATAGGTACGCCAGGCTAATAGATTATGGTACTGCTTAAAACTTAATACATCGGTACCATGACCATACGAAGTATCCAGTTCACCTTCGTCACCATCAAGTTGCTGTTTAATCTCATGCAAACGTTTCTGGCGCTGATGATCGGCAATAAATTTATCTGCTGTTAGTGGTCGGTCACCACGAAGCCCCAGCCCTTCACCATGATCAGAAATTAGGATAACAACGGCATGTTGCAATAGCCCTTGTGTTTGTAAAAAACCAATCAGATCCATTACCTGACGTTGTGCACGTAACACTGCCTGACGATAAAATTGATCAATTGTCATATCAGACGGACTAGCAACTTTTCCCCAAGTGTATGGCCAGTGAGGTAAACAGAAATGAATCGCTAAAAACAGTGGGCGCTTTTTGTTTTTTAATAGATTACGCTCAATTTGCTTGAGGAAACGATCAGGATCATAAGTTTCACTGGAATTGCGATTATCATAACTATACGGAAATAGCCAAGCGCCAAGACGGGTATTTACCATCAGGTTGGATAACGGATAAACACTCATTGGTACAATAATAAACGTGGCGGCATCAAGGG
>JANQHY010000176.1 GCA_028282395.1 Gammaproteobacteria bacterium | reverse complement strand
ATTTATTGAATCTCTGCGCGAGCGAGTCGGTTCATCAATTGTGTTAGCCAATCTTGCGCGTGATTTAGAAATTAGCCCGAAAACAGCAAAATCATGGCTAGAGTTAGCAGAACGGATGTATATAACTTTCACGGTTAAACCGCTAAGCCGTAATTTACCCCGGGCTATTCATAAACCGCCAAAGGTCTATTTTTTTGATAATGGCGACACCTTTGATACTCGCGGTTTTCGCTTGGAGAATCTGGTAGCAACGATGTTGCTAAAGCGGCTACATTTTATTGAAGACTATCATGGTTATCGTTGTGAACTTTGTTATCTGCGTGATAAAGATGGACGGGAAGTGGATTTTGTTACCATCATTAACAATACTGTTAACGATCTAATCGAAGTTAAATTAAATGACAGGCAACCTACTACGGCACTGCGCTATTACCAAAATAAACTTAACCCCAAACGCACAATACAGATCGTTGGTAACTATAGCGGAGAGGCTTATCATGATAAGGGTGTACTAGTAACCAATCCCATCACGTTTGCCGACTCAACCTGGTTCTTAGCGGATTTGCAGCAATAACGATATAGCAACCGGCTGCCAATCCCACTCGTATCCTTTTGCTCCGCTTATTCAACAAAGCCATTCAATTCATTGCCTCTGCTACTTTGTAGTAGGGAAAGCATAAACTTCTTTGCCTTAATCATGAGAATTTTTTGGGAGAGAAACTAGCTCAATATCGGATGGATCATTGCTATGGTCAGCTTTATGGGAGAAGAAATAGTATGGACCCCTACCATTGGCTGAATAATATTCAGGATTCTTAGAACAGTAGGAACTTGTATCATCTTTATGTGCCTTATCACTGTAATCTGCCCTATAGTCACGATCATCGGATTTATCATCAAAGCCACGATTAGTAAGATCTTTATGCAAAACATAGGGATTCTTTTCATATCCCTCTTCTTCCGCTTTACTGTCTATTGCATTTTTAACAAAAGAGCTTACCGCTTTCCTAAATACCCTGAAAAAAAGCGCCGCTGCAGCAAGCGTGACAACCAGAACAGCAAGCGGTGGAAAAGCTGTCATCGCTATCACGGCTATTGCAGCGCCCGCTATTGCCAGAGTGCCCATTATGAATGTTCCCCAAGCAATCGCTTTCGCCTCTTTTGAAATAAACTCTTCTGGTGCTTTGGACATTAATCTCAGTACTTTAAAAGTTTTAACAAACTCATAAAGTGCCCAGGCGCCGGCAAGACCAATACCCGTATACGCTCCTGCTGCAGTAGCAAGAAATGGTACTATATGTCCCTGGAAAAGATGGATAGCATTCTGAAGCAGATGTGGTGCTGTTTGCAATAGCTGATTAAATAAATGGCCAAAAGAAGATAAGAGATTACTGGTTACACCACCAATAGTGCCCATGGTATGAATCAACGCCTGTGAAAATACAGCGTGAGCTGCTGCTGTATATTTAATCATACCACCAAATATTAAAAATATTCCTGATCCAATGCTGGTCGCTATAAGAAGCCCCCCCAAAATTTTGCAGAGAGGATTGTCATTTCTCACAAGCCAGATTCCAAATGTAAGCAATGCAAAAGGTGGCATAAAAAGCATAAGTGCAGGTGTTGCAAGCAACATTGCCACTAATCCAGCCGTTAGGAAAAGCACTGATAAAATATTCGTTACTTGGAGAACAAAACCTAATAGTGATAAGAATTTTGAGTCACTCTCGCGCAAATATTTTCCAGCCAGATAAAGTCCCACTAAGGGAATAAATATAGCGCCAAGCGCCTTAAGAAGGCTGCCAATTTTTTTATAATCTTTTTTCTGCAAATGAGTCCCTAACCGCAGGAGTCCTATCGGAAAAATTATGACAGAACCAATATCTTTAAAAAGCTCCAAAAGCGTAAATAAACTTGCGCGTGTTTTTGGTGAATATCTATTTTCGTCGTAGAGCTCATTGTAGTTTAGATTTGCATTCTCATAATATCTTCTTTTTCTATCATAAAAATTTCCATAATGAGGGATAATATTGCTGTCTCTAACGGCCGGATTATTACGAATTTTCCGGGCCATGC
>JANQHY010000167.1 GCA_028282395.1 Gammaproteobacteria bacterium | reverse complement strand
GTTCTGTCATTGGCGGTAAAATTGTGAGCAAACAGTTGGCCAGCATGGTTTTTCCTGTTCCTGGTGGTCCAGTCATCAACATACTATGTCCACCTGCTGCAGCAATTTCCAATGCCCGTCGTGCTTGCGGTTGTCCGGCTAGTTGTGCGAGATCTGTTGACATTGGCGGGGTATGTTTTGGTTGAGAGAATTTAAATGGTGTTAATATTGTTTTGCCACACAGATGGGCACAAACATCGAGAAAATGTGTCGCCGGCAGAATTGTTAGCCCTTTGACCAGTGCGGCCTCATTAGCATTTGCTTGCGGGAGAATGAGTGCTCGTCCTTGTTGTTTCGTCGCCAATGCGAAAGGAAGCACCCCCTTAATCGGCCGTAATTCGCCAGAGAGTGCGAGTTCACCGGCAAATTCATATTGAGTCAGCGCAGTGCTGTGAATTTGTCCAGTGGCGGCTAAAATGCCAATAGCAATAGCTAGGTCAAAACGTCCACCCTCTTTAGGTAAGTCAGCCGGAGCAAGGTTAATTGTTAGGCGGCTGGGTGGGAAACTGAACTTCATATTTAGCAGTGCACTGCGAACACGATCTTTACTCTCTTTTACGGCAGTTTCTGGCAATCCAACAATCGAGATTCTAGGAAGGCCGCCGGAGATATGGATCTCAACCGTCACAGCTAGGGCATGAATGCCGCAGTTAGCACGACTGTAGGTAATAGCAAATGACATAGTAATCTCCAATGGATATATTTGATTTCTCTTTCGCACTTATGCTGAGGATTTCTACGATATTAGCGGACTCTATATGAACCCGGATTGCTTTTGTGTGTAGAAAGGGATAAAGCAAAATAGCAACATATTTGTCAGAAATGAATCAGATAGTACTATTATGGCCTGTGTCGTAGAGAAATCAAGAGCTTTATATCAAAAAAGCGCTGCTAGGGTTGGTTGTGTTGTCGATCAGGATGCATTATTATCTGCTCCATTAAGTCGGTTACACTTAGTCGAGCGGTATGATGTTTAAATTTTTTTTAAAAGGCCTGCTATTATCAGCAGGATTGATAATAGCCATCGGTAGTCAAAATGCCTACGTATTAAAACAGGGATTATTAAGAAATCACGTATTCTACATTTGCCTATTATGTTTTTTATTTGATTTGATCTTAATGACGATAGGTGTATTTGGAATTGGCTCATTTATTGTCCATTTGCCGATTTTGGCAACAGGGATTTCTATTGTTGGGGCTATTTTTCTATTCTGTTATGGTGCCAAAGCTTTTTTTAACGCCTATCGTGGTAAAGAGATACTAAAAGTTTCCGATAAAACCTTAGCGCCGACTTCATTAAAACGCACACTAATGATTACTACAGCAGTTAGTCTACTTAACCCCCATGTCTATCTGGATACAGTAATTGTAATTGGGGGTATCGCGAATACGTTTTCATTAGAGCAGAAAATATTTTTTCTTGCGGGAACGTTATTGACATCATTTATCTGGTTTTTTAGTCTTGGTTATGGTTCGAAACTGCTTGCGCCACTATTCAGAAAAAATATCACTTGGCGAGTACTTGATATTATCATCGGCTGTATTATGTGGTGGATTGCTATAGAATTAGCGTTATTCTTTCTTAAATAACGAATAATTTGGCGCGCCCGAGAGGATTCGAACCTCTGACCTTTGGCTCCGGAGGCCAACGCTCTATCCAGCTGAGCTACGGGCGCTTGGATGCTGCCTAGTCAACACAGACGGAGCTGCTTTGAATTGACAGGAATGAGCACAATAGCGCCTTATATCGCCAACGTCAACAGATAATATTGACCTATTGGTGAGAAATATAGATGCTTTTCATGGCTACTTTGATTCTTGGCGTATGGCTGTGTTATCTTAATTCATAGATTGATCCGCAATGGCATAATACGGGTAAAATTTTTTTAATAAAAAACAAATAGTTATTCGTTATTTTGCTAGATTGTAATATGCCAGTTAGTTAGCTGGCTGTATGTGTTTTTTGTTTAAATGCATTAATAAGATGTTTTATTCACGTAGAACAAAGTGGTCTATTGAAGGGAAACCGCACCAATGAATAGTCCTAGTGTTACTAACAGTGCAAATAAAAGCAAAAAGAGTTCACTTTTTAGCTCACAGCATAACTTTTTTCCCATCCATACTGCTCGTGATGCCGTGGCACAACATAAGTCGTCGAGTTGGATCATTAATTCCTGTACCGTGGTTTCCGAAAATGCTAATGGTGTAAAAGATATCGTTGATGAGCTTGTGTATACTAATGAAGTCGTGTCCGCCTTTGATTTATGGTTGCCTGTTATTAATATTTTCTTTCTCGTTTGTGATACAGCTTTTAGGATATGGTTTGCTTATATGTTGTGGAAAGAGTATAAAAAGATAGAAGATGAGAGGCAGAAAAAGTTTCTCATTGCGAAAATTGTTGCGCAATTATCTTCTTGTACGGCTAATTTGGCAACCATCGTTGCGCTGTTTATCTTTCTTCTTACCCCACTCAATACCGTGGTTCTTAGCCTATTTTTAGCAGCAGAATTTTTTAAATTAATCAGAACGATTATTAATCTTGTTTACGATATAAAAGATAATGGCTTCAGCCGCGCAACACTTTTAAGTATAGGAGTAGTCTTCTTGAAGACAGCTGCTTTAACATTAGCACTGTTTCTTCTCTTAGGCGCTCTTGGTCTTATTGCCCACTGGCTAATTCCTATTTTGACCGTAGCATTGGCTGGCGCTTTCATTGCCGGGGCCTGGTTTTTTGCTTCAAGATTTTTTGCCAGAACGTTAATAGGTGAGAAAGATAGCCAGTATACTAGAATGGCAAATGCATTGACGCTGCTTATACCAACTATATTCGTCGTATCGGTATTAGCATTAATTATTATGCTTGCTCCAGCAATATTACATGTTTTTCTGATAGGGTTAGGTGCGACACTTTTGGTTGGGCTTTGTTGCTTGATAGAGAGATGCTATCGCGGAGATGAGCCTGGGTTTAGCGGTAAAGCTTATGCTGCTATGGGAACGGTTCTTTTATTTGCAGCTGCGGTGGCGACGGGTTTAGCGCTATTTTTGGCATTTACCACCTTTATTGCCTCTTTTCCTGTTAGTGTGCCCGCGCTTATTACCATTGCAGTGGTGGCAGTGATCACGACATTAACATTGGGGATAAGCTATTTGATTTCAAAAAGGTGTAGTGAAGCTTACCAGCTGGTGAATGATGATAATAGTAGCTCAAATGGTGATAGCGATGATGATCAAAAGAGCCTTAATAGTACCGAAAATAAGCGTGATCAGAGTGTAGGGACAGAGGAAGATATCAATGATACGAATGAGAATCTATCCAATAGCAAAACGACGGCCACAGATAATGATCTTGATAAGGAGGATTCTATTTCTATCGTTAATTCTGCCGATGGTGAGAAGAAAAATCCTTCCATTGCTTCTAATGATGATGAGGTAGAGAAAGAGGAGGATAACTCTCTCCAACTCTCCATGTCATAGCATGGATATGACAAAATTCTGATCATCCTAAATAAATATCTATTTTAATCAGTTGGTTAAAGAATGCTTTTTAACATTGTAAGATATGGTATACTTATGAAGAGAGTTCCTAATGGGGGCGATTTTGGCTTCGACGTAGATTACAACGCCGAAGGTGCATGTCGAGGAGATCACGATACCTCGTAAATAACCGTGGTAAACTTATAGTTGCAAACGATGCTAACTTTGGTGCTGAGGAACAAAGAGAAGCTGCCTAACGGTAGTCTAATCTGACTTTCTCGTTGTCGACTTAAAAACTCGACACACCCCGTTCGTCAAACAGGCTTGCATGTTTGAAGTGAACGGTCATTGTTGCAAGCTCGCATTGTGTGTGCTTTACCGCATAGTGTTAAATCATAGTAGAGCTCGCTATCTTTAATGCCTGCTTGTCGGCGTGAAGGTAGTTAATATGAAGACAAGGCTAAACATGTAGAGCCGACGGTTGAGGGTTTGCGGACGCGGGTTCAACTCCCGCCGCCTCCACCATTTGATGATTGAGTACAGGAAGTGAGAGGCAATATTAAAATATGCTTCATGCAGATTAAACTGAAATGTATGTTAGGCAAGAGTTAAATGAGTTCAAGGCAGTCAAAAAGGCGTTAACAGAAATTGGTTGAAAGTATTCTTCAAAAAAATGGGATTAATTTAATCTTGTGTTTGCAATTTCTATAAGTGTTACGAAATCGGGTGAGAGTTTCTTGCTCTGGCGCGAGAGATTTCTACCGTTGCTTCGACAGCATTTTTGCAATTATCGGTTTTGCTGAGTTTATTCGCTTTGGCGGCACATCTTTTTAGCATCGAGTCACGTGCGCTTTGATTGTTTTTATACCAATCAACGCTATGGGTTTTTTCATTATCGTAACATCCGCCCAATAACAAGCTCACTATACCAATGATAGCAATATTGCGTAGGGACAATAGGGTAGAATGTATTTTGATCATCAGGGTGTCCTCTCTTATTCCCGCTGAAATTGTATTATGACAGCAGAATAATGTCAATGTCATTTAAAAGTAGTCCAACATCGGAAAAGAGCTGGTAGCAGCAATACAGTCCTGGCTAATGATCACATATCAGAAGTAGCAATAGCAATCCCTGACGCACCATGGCTGATTCACTTCAGCAAGAGAGATAGGTTGATGGTCTATGAGTGTTTATAGGGTTTTTATGTCTTCTCATCCTATGATAAAATATCACAAAGAGGTTTTTTCAAGGATAGTAAGTGGACAAAGCAGCGTTATTACATAAATTAGCACCGTCGCTGCTCAATTTAGTGTTGGTGGCTATTGGCGGCGCAGTAGGGAGCTGCCTGCGCTATTTAGTTGGTGTCTATATTGAAAAGCGTAACCTGCTTGATGGTCTGCATCTTCTCCTTCCTTTGCAGACACTCTTGGTCAATCTTTTCGGTGCTTTCCTGATTGGTATAGCTTTTGCATTATCAAGCCACGGTCGCTTGTCCGCTCATCTGAGTGTGCTGATTACTGTAGGATTTCTGGGAGGCTTAACGACTTTTTCCAGTTTGGCATTAGAGTGTGTTGAACTGCTACGCAATAGCTATTTTGGCTGGTTCTCCCTCTATCTAATCTTAACAGTATTGGGAGGGCTGTTAATGGCATGGCTCGGTTTTAAGGTAGTGGCGCTGTTTATTTAGACCTTCATTAATAGTAGTAGCAGCGCAAATAGCAGAAAAATGATTGCCGAGAGGCGACTGACCCAGAGTTGCAGTTGACGGATATGAGCGAGTCGCTGTTTAATGTATTTACCATTTAACAGGCAGACAATAAGTGTGAACCATGCCAACCCTTCAATAAAGATAGTGGTAAGATACAGGCTGCGCCAGCCAATCGATAACTGATGCGTTAAGATAATGGCAAATAGACTGATGTAAAATAGTAAACATTTGGGGTTAGTGACATTGCAGAGGTAACCTTGTAGAAAGGCTCCCCAATCTGAAGGTTCGGCAATTATCTGTTGTGTTGCTTCAGAGGTTTGTGAGATTTTATGCCAGTGACGAAAAGCCTGGAAGCTAAGCCAAATTAGATAGGTAGCACCAATATAGCGTACCAGGTTGATGAGAAAGGTTTGCTTATGAGCGAGGAGTGGCATGATGTAGGCACAGACCGCGGCAACTGTAGTCATGCCCAGAGCGATGCCGAGTGCAGTAAGTAATGCGCGCTTCTGATGATGCAGAAGGGTGTTTTTTAATATCAAAGCAAAATCGGGTCCAGGTAGCATAACCACCACAAGTTGCATAATGGCAATTTTAAAGAATGTCTCTATCATGGCTATTCTATGGTTTTAGACTGTATGGTTGATTGTACAAGAGATAACTATTTTGTCAATGAGGGGTTTCTATTATTGTCAAGTCTGTTTGTAGAAGATAGTGGGCCTTGATAAGATAGTTTTCATTATGCAAGCGCAACATAAAAAAGTTATTCTACTATCAGGGATTGGCGGAGCGCTAGAGTTTTTTGATTTTACTATTTATGCGCTTTTTGCCACTTATATCAGTCAGGTATTTGTCCCTCATAATAGTCCATTAATTTCATTGCTTAAGACATTTGCTGTATTTGCTTTAGGCTATCTAGCCAGGCCGTTGGGAGGGATAGTGTTTGGCCATTTTGGTGATCGAAAAGGTAGGCGCTATGCGTTTACTCTGTCAGTGTTATGTATGGCAACCTCGACACTATTAATCGGATTGCTTCCCGGTTATCAAACGTTAGGTAATTTTGCACCACTGTTATTAATTCTATTGCGACTGTTACAAGGTTTTTCTGTAGGGGGAGAGATTCCTGCTGCAACAATTTTTACTTATGAGCATGTTCCCGAGTTGCATCGTGGTTTGGCTGTTGCGATTGTTTTCCTATGCATTACTTTAGGTAACGCTTTAGTTGGAGGATTAGGTATTATTCTATCAAAAATTTTTTCACAGCAGACAATGCTATTATGGGGTTGGCGCATTCCTTTTCTAATCGGCTTTCTGCTAGGGATTGTTAGTTATATTCTGCGTAAAAAATCGCTCGAGACGCCGATCTTTAAGGAGATGGAGCAGCGTAGTTTATTGGTGAAAGTGACGTTACACCAGTTGTTAAAACATGCTAAAAAATCACTACTTGTCAGTTTTCTTTTAACAGCCCTGCCTGCTGTAACGGTTTTTCTATTTTTATATCTACCCACTTATTTGAAGGAGGTTTTGCACTATCAAATCTCTTCTGGTTATTTGGTATCAACGATTAGTTTTGTTAGTTTAGCAATCTTTGGAATACCTTTTGGTTGGTTATCTGATAAATTGGGTAGGCGTCCGTTGCTGATGACCGGAGGTGTCGTGAGTATTATTAGCGGACTCATTTTGTTTAAATTGCTTATTGCTCATAGCCAGGCAATTGTTTGGCTGTTTGGTATTATCATGGGATTAGTGGTAGCGATGGTCAATGGTGTTTATGCCGCGACAATTAGTGAGC
>JANQHY010000139.1 GCA_028282395.1 Gammaproteobacteria bacterium | reverse complement strand
CCCTCATTTAGCGTCAATGGCAATAAGCAGTTTTATTACTGTTTCGGTTGTGGTGCTGGTGGTAATGCTATCAGTTTTATGATGAATTATCTCAACTACTCTTTTCTTGAGACGCTGGAGAATCTTGCTTCTCAGTGTGGTATGACCGTGCCGCGACAGACTGAAACCTCAGAGCGTCAACGTTTAGGTGAGTCACTGTATGCCTTGATGGATCAAGTGACAACATTTTATCAACAGGAGCTGCCGCGGCATGATACTGCCAAGCGCTATCTTAGCGAGCAGCGTGGATTATCGTCTGAGATTATTGAAAAATTTCGTTTGGGTTATGCCCCATCAGGATGGGGTGGGCTTTTAAAACAGTTTGATTCGTCACAGCACGAGGCCTTAATTAAGGCTGGCATGGTGATTAAACGTGATGAGCTGGATTGTTATGATCGTTTTCGTCGTCGTATTATGTTTCCTATTCGCGATCGTCGTGGTCATGTTGTTGCTTTTGGTGGCCGTATTGTTGATGAAGGAACGCCTAAGTATCTCAACTCACCCGAGACAGCGATTTTCCATAAGAGCAGTGAACTCTATGGTTTGTATGAGTTATTACAGCGTCGTGGCAAAGTAAAGGGTGTCATGGTAGTGGAAGGCTACATGGATGTTATCGCTTTGGCGCAGCAGGGTATTCACTATGCTGTTGCGACCCTGGGAACGGCAGTGACATCAAGCCATCTACAGCGGCTATTTTCACTTTGTGACAATATTCTCTTCTGTTTTGATGGCGATAGTGCTGGTCGGCGGGCAGCATGGCGTGTTGTTGAAATAACGCTACCGCTTCTGCAAGACGCATGGCAGATGCGCTTTCTGTTTTTACCAGAAGGGGAGGACCCCGACACGTTAGTGCGCCGTGAAGGGAAGGAGGCATTTGAAAGCCGCTTATCGCAAGGGAAAACCTTGTCACAATTTCTGCTTCACCATTTTGCTGCACAGGTTAATATGGATACTCTTGATGGTCGAGCTCGTTTTGCCCACTTGGCAATGGGGGCTGTGAATAAAGTTGCTTCGCCATTAATGAAGCAGTTGTTGATCGAGGCAGTGAGCGAAATGTCTCGAGTTGATGTGACCACATTAGGCCAAACTGCTACGCAGCAGACGCAGGCGGAGCGTCAATCGTCATCGTCAGCAAAGGAACAGACTGCAGTGCGCCAGATAGAGATGACGCTATTACGCCGTGCTATTGCCTTGTTGATACAGTACCCAACTCTGGCGCAATCATGTCAAACACTACCAGATATTAATACTCGTGGTGGTAAGCTGTTAAAGGCACTGCTTGAACGTCTTAAGGAGAGTCCCACCCTGTCGAGTGGCGCTTTGATTGAACATTGGCGCGGTCAGCCGGAGGAGAGTTATCTTATGCAGTTGGCCAATAGTCAGGCAACGCTATTAACTGACGAGTCAGCCATAACAGAGGAATTTAATGGTATTGTAACAATGTTAAAGCGCGATATTAGACAGCAGCGGGTTGAAGCGCTTTATAGCAAACTGCAGCAGAAAACGATTACTGCTGAGGAGAAGCGTGAACTTCAACGCCTATTAGAGCAGCCAGTGGAGGAGTAATATACCCAACGCAGATCAAGATGCAAATCTGCACCTCCCACTTTGCAGCGATCTTGTCACGTTATTCCGTCGGAAAATCGGCAAAATAGAGTGACTATTCCGCCGATTTTTCTCGGTCAGAACGTCCCAATCTCGCCACAAATTGGGCGTGCAGACAAACTGATTCTTCTTGCAAATCTGATTTCTTTCACTTCGCATCTTGGTCTGCGTTGGGTATAGAATGCCGCTTACACGGCATTCTCCTCCATGGTTGCTAAATTTTCTGTTAATCACTCAATAGTGATAAAGTGTGTTGCCTGTTCAGTCGCTTTCGGCACATTCAGCGTTAATATTCCCTGCTCTAATTTTGCTGTAATTCCCTTTTCATTAATAGCTTGTGGAAGCGATACGCAGCGATAAAACTGGCCATTATAACGCTCATTACGTAGCATCTCGCCCTCATTCCCTGCATTGATCTCATATTGACGATGCCCTTTGAGAATTAACGTTCTATTTTCTATAGATATTTCAAGATTCTCTTTGGCTACACCAGGCAGGTCTGCTGTAATGATAAAATGGTCAGCATATTCACAAATGTTGACGCGTAACAGCCAACTCCCCTCCTGAATCGATGCGAAATCCTCGTTTAGTAAATCCTCTTTCAGCCAATTTTGCATCTCCTGCATCATGGCAGATGGTGCTTTATAACGTGTAATACTCATAACACCCCCCTAGAATATACATTATCTTCTATATACCACTATAGTTGCTGACAGAGATATTTCATAAAACTCGCTATACAAATATACTTTATCTTACGAGAGGACAGTTGCGCTGACAAAGTGTTGATCTACGTTGAGTTCACTCCTCCTTTCTACTTGCAGCAGTTATTCAATTATCGTTATAATCGCCGAGGCGTTAGCTGATTAAGGTGGGCACATATTGATGAGAGTGGCAATCTGTATCTTTAAATATTTTCCTTATGGTGGATTGCAGCGAGATTGTGTCAAAGTTGTTAAAGAGTGTCTGAAACGTCATCATCAAGTTGATATTTATACTATGTCCTGGCAGGGAGAGCAGCCGCAAGGGTGTCGCGTGAGAACTGTAGAGGTAGGTGGTTGGAGTAATCATAAGCGCTGCATAGCCTTTAGTGACCACATGACTGCCGAGCTCAAAAAAGAGCATTATGATGTAGTACTGGGGTTTAATCGCATGGCGGGGTTAGATTGTTACTATGCTGGTGATCTCTGTTTCGCTGCTGAGAATCGTGGCCCTAAATATTTTTTCTGGTTTCGCTTATCACCACGCTATCGTTCCTATATTGCGCTTGAACGTGCAGTTTTTGCTGAGGCCGGCAACTGTCAGATTTTAGCGTTGACTCACCAGCAAATTAAAGACTATCGCTACTATTATCATACGCCAGCACAACGTTTTCACCTATTACCGCCAGGGATTGATTCCCAGTTTACTCTAGGCGAGGATTACCCTCAATTACGCCAACAGTATCGGCAGCAGTTTGATTGTAATGATGGACTGGTTATACTCATGGTCGGTTCTGATTTTCATCGCAAAGGGTTGGATCGTGCACTAAGAGCACTGGCGGCATTGCCAGCAGAATTAAAACAGCAGAGCCAGTTATGGGTAGTAGGTGATGACAGTCCGAAACCATGGCAGCATTTAATTAAGCGCTTAGGCATCAAGCAGCAGGTGAGGTTTTTTGGTCCACAACAGCAGGTGCGGCCATTTTTCTATGCTGCAGATCTATTAATACATCCGGCATATCAGGAGGCAGCAGGAATGGTATTGTTGGAGGCGCTTGCTTGTGGCCTGGTGGTTATTGCAACGGAAGTTTGTGGCTATGCCCATCACATTATCAAGAGTCATGGCGGCGTAGTGATCTCCTCACCTTTTAAGCAGCAGCAATTGGACGAGGAGGTTGCACGACTGTTGGGTGATCATGGGTTACGTCGGGGCTATATCACCAATACCCTCGCTTATCGTCAGCAGGTTGACCTCTACCACTGTCAGGTTGAAGTAGTAAACCAGCTTGAAACGATTGCGCAACAAAAGCGTCAAGAGGTGTAATATGCAGTTTGAACGAATACAATTACATCTCAGTCGTATTATCTATCTCTATGCAATAATAGCTAGTCTTG
>JANQHY010000138.1 GCA_028282395.1 Gammaproteobacteria bacterium | reverse complement strand
TTCATGACTTCCTGCTCTTTAACCATATTATAACTATGGTCAGACCAGACAAAATGAATAAAATTCATCTTCTCTCTAACAGCCGTCTCCAATTCCATTGCCGAGAACAGAAAACCACCATCGCCAGAAATAGAGAGAATTTTTTTATCGGGATAAGCTAAATTCGCCGCCATAGCCCAGGGCAGAGCAACACCAAGCGTCTGCTGACCGTTGCTAAATAGAAGATGGCGTGGCTGATAACATAAAAAATAGCGAGCCATCCACATATATACTGAACCAATATCACACACCACCATGCAATCATCGTCAATGGCCTGACGCAACTCGTAGATAAATTTTAATGGATGAATTTTATCACCCTCTTTTGTTTTACCGCTCTCGATAGTATCGTAAAGCTCTTGGTGAAGTTGCGAAATCTCCTTTATATTGGGCAACTCATTTTGATGGTTTATTTGTTGTGATAGCAGATCAAGCGTCTCCGCAATGTCACCTAACAATTCAATTTGCGGTTGATAATCCTGGCGAATATCGGCTGCCTCATAATCGAGATGAATTAGCTTACCTTGACGACTGTTATTCCACACCTCCGGATCATATTCAACAGGATCATAACCAATAGTAATAACTAAATCAGATTGATCAAGCAGTGCATCACCAGGCTGATTTTTAAATAGCCCAACACGCCCAATGAAACAGTGTTCAAGCTCTCTTGGAATAACGCCGGCTGCTTGAAAAGTACCAACAACCGGCAGTGGGTGATGTTTCAGAAATCGTCGCACCGCATCGCTATTTTTGCGTCGACTCGCGTCTTCACCTAAAAGTAAAACAGGTAACTTTGCCTGATCAATGAGTTCAACTGCTTCGGCAATAATAGTGGGATTAGCGCTGTTATAAGTAGGTAGTGGCATCGCCGCAATTGGTTGAGCCGCAGTTTTTGCCGCCAAAATATCTTGTGGTAGACTAATGAAACAGGCACCGCGACGCATTGAGCAGGCGATACGGAATGAATTAGTAATCGCCTCAGGAATACTCTCTGGCGTAGGCACCTCAAGACTCGATTTTGTTGCCGCTTCCATCAAACGAACATTATTAGCATTTTGATGCGAGGCACGTAGCAACATGCTACATGGCACATTACCACCCAACGCAACAACGGGGTCTCCTTCTGTTGTTGCAGTGAGTAATCCCGTCGTTAAATTAGCAATACCTGGCCCTGAGGTCACTAATACTACACCTGGATTACCCGTTATGCGGCCATACGCCGCTGCCATAAAAGCAGCATTCTGTTCATGACGACAGAGAATTAAGCGAATAGGCGACTCAACTAGTGCATTAAATACTGCATCGACTTTAGCACCGGGGATACCAAAAATATATTTCACCCCTGCTTGCTCTAAACATTTCACAACCAGCTCGGCACCTGTCAACATAAGTACATCCTTAATCTACTTATTATATGACTAAGTGTAACATAAATTTACCTACCAAGCCTATTTTTTTAAGCCAAAATAGATAGTTACCCTTCCAGCAAGAACGAACAAATGAACCAACCTAGTTGACAGCCACCAGCTTTAGTGATACTCCCGTGGAGTAGTAGCCAGTTTGAAATTCAAGCTTTATAAACTTTCTTTTAATTGTGCTTGAATGATTTTGATACGCTTTAATGATAATCCAGTAATTCTACCAACAAAATAGGGATCAGCCCCTTCTTTTAGAGCATTACGAGCAATAGTTTCATTCCGTTGCTGCATTCCTTGCTGCATTCCTATTTCCAGCCCCTCTTGCTTAAGTTGTTCTGCAACGGTCATCACTTTCTCCGGTAATAAATAATCTAATGCTATATCCAATAACTGTTTTTTATCCATATCGAATCTCGATACCAAGTATTGTAACGCATAATATTGAATCTCACCACTGTTAGATGATAACGCCGCTAACAACTTCTTTAATAAGGCTGGTGTTGGCCGATCAAATATATATTTAAATAATAAATCTAAGCCACTCATCTCACCATGATTTTTTAGCTCTTCATCAGTTATTTGGCCAACATTAATAAATAATGGTTGAAATAGGTAGCGCGTATAATGCTTTTCTTCAAATAATTCATCAATGCTCGTAGGGTAATTCTCACTACATTGCTGACCATGATAGTAAATCAATGATATAAGCGGTGGTAACATCCTATTAGGATGCAACCGAGCATAATCTAACAGTCCAGTAATTCCATATTGAATCGTTCTCAGTAATGTCAAACGATTAATAGTGGACTGATGCTCAGCATGAACCAAAAGGTATGCTGGACTTTTTTTCAGACTCACTTGAAACAGCGCATCGGCAATATCTCTTTTATTTAATGTATCTCTAACTCCTTCACTATTGAGCCGCACTATCTCCAGCGTTAAAAAATTGATGTCACGCTGTACCTCTTTAGGCAAATAAGCCTGAAAAAATGCGCGTGCTACGCTAAGGTCACCAATAATTTTACTGAATAGCTCATTGTGACGGGTAAACTCTTTGCCCATTCTCACTCACTTGCTATGGATTAATAAGGATAGTAGCTAATTATCTTAGCGCATCTATAAACCATATACAATATTAAATTTAGAAAACTGATCGATAAAAAATTGAATACCAGAATTATAATTTCAGTCCAATAGAATAAAGAAAGTGAGTAAACTTTTCACGACTTTTTCTTCTCTTTTTTAGATAGGTTGCAGCAATGTCACTATACCCACTAAATTGATATGCCACTTTTGGATGAGTCATAAAACAAGGATATTTTTTCTGAATAAAATTAGCATAAAACCAATCAATAGGTTGGCCATATTCGCTAGCAGAGTGAATGATTTCATCATAAAGGGTATGATTAATTAAATAAGCATGGGCCAGCTTCACCCCTTCTATCCGCTTTATAGTCCGATTTACTTTAGACTCAACATAGCCTTTCGAACATTTGCCACCTAAGAAAACCATCCCCCAGTCATCATTTTTAATAAAAGGGGCAATACGCCGAATCACTTTCGCCGCATACGAAACAAACATTGCATCGTCCTCTAAAATTAGAACATGTGGATAGCCTCTTGATTTTGCTATCTTAATCACTTCAATATGGCTGAGCAAACACCCCAATGTGCCTATAACATTTTTTTCCATTTGATAGGATAGCACTTGACCTAGATTAATAAAGAATTGATATAGGTCATCTGCTACACGCTTATGGAGTGGGTCAACTAAACGTGGACGAATAGCAGAGAACCTCTCATATCGCTCAATACCCTGTTTATTCATCTGACTAACCATCTTGTCCCAGCGATCGCAACGGCCATCAAGATTTATGATGAAAGTATGATACAGCGCTTCATTTAATAGGGCCTGTTTATTATTCTTTTTCATGCTACTTACCATATTAGGCGCAATTCACTACGCATGTTTAAAATATGGTCTAGACTATAGCATAAATATACAAAGTACTACAATATTAATATTTTATGTCGCAATTAATTTGATAGCAGCACACGTGATATCACAGTATCTTTATGTTTAATAAATACTTAGTCTAATCTATCTGTTGCCACATGGTAATCAGGATCTTCAAGTACATTTGCTTCCACCATGTTACCTGCTT
>JANQHY010000115.1 GCA_028282395.1 Gammaproteobacteria bacterium | reverse complement strand
AGCCAGCGTAGAATAATGCACTCGGCTGCAACGGGATCATCACGTAGTAGTTGTTGTGCGGCTTGGCGGACTGTAGCGAGAATGTCACTGTCGCGTGTTAGATTGGCGATACGCATCTGCAGCAGACCAGCTTGACGGGTACCAAGTAGCTCACCCGGTCCACGCAATGCTAGATCGAGCTCAGCAATTTCAAAGCCATCGTTGCTACGGCGCATAATATCAAGACGTTTGCGTGCGGTGAGTGATAGTGGTGATTGGTAGAGGAGTAGACAGTGGCTAGCAGCACTGCCACGACCGACACGACCACGTAGTTGATGTAGTTGTGACAGACCGAGACGTTCAGCATTCTCAATAATCATCAGGCTGGCATTGGGCACATCAACGCCGACTTCAATAACAGTGGTGGCAACCAGGAGATCAAATTGCTGTGCTTTAAACTGTTGCATGATGACTTCTTTATCTTCGGATGACAGGCGTCCATGAATTAGTGCAACGTTTAGCTGAGGTAGAGCTTGTTGTAGCTCAGCATGAATTTTCTCTGCCGCTTCTGCTTGCAATTTATCTGATTCCTCAATCAGCGTGCAAACCCAATACGCCTGTCTACCACTGCGACAGACTTCACCGATGCGGTTAATTACCTGCTGGCGTTTAGTATTACTAATGGCGGCGGTTGTCACAGCAGTACGCCCAGGGGGTAGTTCGTCAATCGTCGACAGGTCAAGATCAGCATAGGCTGACATTGCTAGTGTGCGTGGGATTGGCGTAGCTGTCATCATTAATTGGTGTGGATGCCCGGTTTTATCAATGCCTTTCTCTTGCAGAGCAAGGCGTTGCTGAACACCAAAACGGTGCTGTTCATCAATAATTAATAGTGCCAATTGGTGGAATTTGACCTCTTTTTGAAATAGCGCATGCGTGCCAACAATCAGTTGGCTGTCACCGTCGGCAATTTGTTGGAGTGCTTCCCTTTTACTACGGCTATTTAATTTAGCACTTAGTAGCGTGACGTGAATTCCAAGCGGCGTTAGCCAGCGTTGTAGGTTAGTAAAGTGTTGTTCAGCGAGTAGTTCAGTAGGGGCCATCAGTGCAACCTGGTAGTGGTTGGCAGTGACAATCAGACTAGCCAAGGCGGCTACAATGGTTTTTCCTGAGCCAACATCCCCCTGAATAAGGCGTAGCATCGGTTGAGGTTTAATTAGATCTGTTTCAATCTCTTCGAGTACGCGCTGTTGTGCTGCGGTTAACTGAAATGGTAGTGCAGCAATCAGCTGCTGTTGCTGACTTTTATTTGCAATGATTTTTTTTGCTGGTTGTTGTTGCAGTTGCTGGCGCAGACGATAGAGCATCAGCGAATGTGCCAACAGTTCTTCAAAGGCGAGGCGACGCTGATAGGGATGGCGCTCTGCTGCTAGAAGTGCCATATCGGCATCAGCAGGGGGTTGATGTAGGTAACGTAGCGCCTGTTGTAATTCGGGTAGTTGATACTGTTGGCGTAGGCTGAGTGGTAGAAACTCTTCGACCCACTGTTGTGGATGATGTTGGTCGATGATTTGCCAGAGATAGGTTAACCATTTTTGCCACTGGTACTGTTTGAGATTGGCAGCGGTTGGGTAGATGGGTGTTAGTGTTGTAGCGTTGACTTCGGTAGATGTTTGATCAATGAAGCGGTACTCCGGATGGACCATTTGTAAGCCGTAGCGGCTAAAACGGATGTCACCAAAACAGCGGATGCGTTGCCCTTTTGCCAGCGCACGTTGTTGTGCTGCGGAGAAGTGATAGAAACAGAGCTCAAGCGTGCCATGACCATCTTCAATGCGACAGAGCAGAAGACGTTGACGCGGATTTAACATTAGTCTGGTAGTGACAATGGTGCCTTCAACAGCAACGCTACTGTTTGGACGTACAGCATTTAAGGCAACGATGCGGGTGCGGTCCTGATAGCGCAGTGGTAGATGAAATAGTAATTGATTAACAGTCGTAATCTCAAGCTTTTCCAGCTGTTGGGCACTGACTGGCCCGACGCCAGGAAGGCAGTCAACTGGACTATTGGGTTGGATTGGTGTGCTTCTGTTAATCGTTAACTCCCATGCTGCACTTTCTTTTGCAGCATAGCAGGAATGGTGTGCGGAGTCATTCAGTCGCAGGGTTATCCTCGGTATTATTCGCTCTTACTTTTGCGCGCTGTTTGCGTTCAGAGCTTTGACTGCGCCACCATTTAGCAATATTTAGCAGTTTTTTATCACCAGCACGACCACGTAGGATCAGTAGGTCGAGTGCAGCGCGAAAACGGTGGCGGTTGATAATCTGTCGAGTGCGGCCGCTGCGGCGCTGCTCTAGATGTGGTTGTAACATCCAGATATCATAGACTGCGCGGCGCAGAAATTTAGGAATGTTTGTCACTTTAGTCTGTTCTAGCAGGACTTCATGGCAGGCATGGCGCAGTGCTTGTGCCGGCTTCATATCACTTTTCTGCATTAATTTTTTCTGCTGTTCAGTAACGGTTGGCCATAACAAGAAGGCAAAGAGAAAAGGAATTGCTACAGTTTTTTTCTGTTTTAGTCGTTGGTCAGTATCTTGTGCAGCAAGCGTGAGAAGTTGATGCATCTGTGGCTGGTCATCACTGAGTATCTCATTAGTGAATGGCAGTAAATATTGTAACAAATTATATTTGTGTAGCAGTGGCAATGTTTTTGTTGCTGAGCCGCCGTGGAAAAGTTTTAATAGTTCGTCAAATCGGCGTGAAGGAGCAATATGCTCCATTAGTTGGCTGAGGCGAAAAATAGGTGCTTGGGTGCCAGGGTTGATAGTCATATCGAGTTTAGCGGCAAAACGAATAGCGCGTAACATTCTTACGGGGTCTTCACGATAGCGTACGCTAGCTTTGCCAATTATGCGTAGTAATCCTTTGCGCAGATCATCAAAGCCGCCGGTAAAATCGAGTAGGACACAATCGATGGCATCGTAATAGAGGGCATTAATTGTGAAGTCACGTCGTTGTGCATCCTGTTCAATAGAGCCATAAACATTATCGCGCAGAATCATTCCCTCTTTCGAGTATTGGCGCTGTGATGAACGTGATTCAGGAGGTGCACGAAAAGTGGAGACTTCAATAATACGACTACGAAAATAGATATGTGCTAAACGAAAACGTCTGCCAATTAGACGACAGTTACGAAATAGTTGCTTTACCTCTTCCGGTTCAGCATCGGTGCTGACATCGAAATCTTTTGGGTGTTTCCCGAGTAATAGATCGCGGACACCGCCGCCAACAATGTAGGCTTGATAGCCAGCATTTTTTAGTCGTGATAGGACATCCAGGACATGTTGTGGAATGTCATGGTGGTTAATCGTATATTGCTCGGCTGGAATAGTTTTACCTGATTTTGTCCGGTTTTTACCGCTCAGGGTATGAAAAAGTTTTTTTATGCTCACGGTTTCTCTATGTTTATCATTTTCAGTTTAAAAGTTATGGTTTAATCTCGACTAATTTAAATTGACGGAAGATGAGAGTTGTCGTGCTGCCCAAAGACGTGTAACGATAAACAACAGCTTGTTCAGGTGTTGCTGAGGTTTGTTGTCTAGAGCGAAAGAGGCGTTTATAACGTGGTGAACCGCAGGTTGACCAGACGCGTGCCATCGAATCGCCAACAGCAATCGTTTTTAAATGGCTACAAACATTGGTGCTAGTGACTTTCTTGCCATCAAGCATAATCTCTTTTACGACACCATTTTGAAAGTCGATCAGGAATGATTCACTACCAAATGCTTCTGAATGGCGGCGAACCCCAGAGCTGGTCATTTGTGCATAGACCCAACGTGTTGTTTCAGTCGCCGCTGCGTGTGCCTTACGCAAGTTGACGATAGCAGTTTGTGTCGGTTTACCACAAAGGTTTTCTACTTTTGCTAACGTGTCGCCGACATTGACATAGCTACCGCTTTTGGTGCAGTAGTAATAATCGCTGGCCATGGCATCGGTGGCGATAAATGCGCCAAGAAAAACAAGAATCTGTATAATAATCTTTCTGTTCACGATTGTATCTACTACAAATTTCCAAGCTATTACTATGATAGATAGCGCAGATCATAGCCTATCGTATCGGAGAGTGCAACATTGCAGCAATTCTTGGCTAAAACACGCTTTTTTACCTAATCGTTGCTGAAAATTTCTTTGTTCCATGGGAACTTGCGGTAGATGGCAACATCGGTCATGCCAAACAGTGGATATTTGATGATTTCAAAGTAGGGGGAGTAGTCAAAGTCACCAGGGGTAAAGAGTGATGGATTACGTGGCACCAGCTCAATCTCTTTACTGTCGTTGAGAATAATTTTCGGCAAGGTAGGAAACTCAACGGAATGAAAGGCCTCAGCAAGCAGTGAGGAGCAGACTTTGCGGCGATTTTTGCGACTCTGCTGTGTGCCGAAAAGCGACAGTAAGAATTGACGGATACGTGCGCCACTCGGGAGTAGTAGTGACATCATACCAAGAATTTGCCAGACATTGTAATCGCCACCCAATGCATTGATACAGTACTCAATCACTTTATGGGCATCAGTTGGTGCAATGCCTTTGGGGCGGCAGATACGTAAATGGCTGCCTTTATAATGTGCTAAGGAGCGAACAATAGTTCCTTTGCCGAGAAAGCTCTCGATAATCAGCAACGCTTCGGGATCCCCTGTGTAGTGTTCCGCAACATGTTGGCGCAGTGTCTCATTTTCGATATTGTTTAGTTTGCCAATATAGAGCATCGCATGTGACCATGGGCTGTGAGTGATGACATTTACAGCTCGGCTCATACGACTATGGCCTTCAACCAAGAGAACATCGCATGGGCGTATTTCATAGCAGATACGTTTAAAGTCACAGATGGGAAAGTCATGGCGCGGCTTCTCTGTCAGCATCCAATTAGCCAATTTTATTGATAACCATTGGCTAAATCGGCGTTTTTGCTGTGACTTTTGCTTCTGCCTAGCCATCCATTTTTCTCCTTACTCGTGGATTGATCGGGCTATGGTTGGCGCCAGGCCAATATAGCTAGCAGGGGTTAATGCTTGTAAGCGTGCTTTATCTGCTTGAGGAATTTCCAGTTGATCAATAAATTGGCGTAACGCTTCGGCATCAATACGTTTACCGCGGCTCAGGCTTTTCAATGCTTCATAAGCATCGTTAATACCGTGGGCACGCATGACTGTCTGTACCGCTTCCGTTAATACTTCACAGTGATCTGCCAATTCATCAGCAAAATGGTCACGGTTAATTTCTAATTTATTTAATCCTTTCATCAGCGCTTGATAAGCGATAACAACATGGGCAAAGCCGCTGCCAAGGTTGCGTAGTGCAGTCGAGTCAGAGAGGTCACGCTGCATTCTTGAAATGGCGAGTTTATCAGCGAGATGGGACATCGTAGCATTAGCTATACCAAGATTACCTTCGGCATTTTCAAAATCGATGGGATTAACTTTATGCGGCATTGTTGAAGAACCCACTTCATTTGCAATGGTGCGTTGTTTAATATGATCGCGGGAAATGTAACTCCAGAGATCACGACAGAGATCGAGGAGAATATTATTAAAACGTATTTGGGCATGGAGCAGTTCAGCCAAGTAGTCATGTGGTTCAATCTGTGTGGTATAGCGACTCCAGTTTAAACCAAGTTGTTCGACAAACTGTTGCGATAGCTGTTCCCAGTTGAGGTCGGGCCAGGTAATCGCATGGGCATTATAGTTGCCGCTGGCGCCATTGAATTTGCCTTGAATAGCAACCTGAGCAAAATTATCACGTTGTCTGCGCAAACGGCTGACAAAGACAGCGATCTCTTTGCCAAAAGTTGTTGGACTTGCTGGTTGGCCGTGCGTGCGTGCTAGCATGGCGGTGTTGGCCTCTTCAATAGCGAGTTCGCTTAGCATCGCGATTACGTTGTCCATCTGCTCGAGCAGGTGTTGGCGGCCGTGGTCAACCATTTTGGCATAGGCGAGATTGTTAATATCTTCAGAGGTACAGGCAAAATGGATGAAACTTGAAAGCGCTGCCAGTTCTGGTTCAGTTGCCATCTGTTCGCGGAGAAAATATTCGACGGCTTTGACATCATGATTGGTGGTTGCTTCAAGATTTTTTACTGCCTCTGCAGCTTCAATGGAGAAATTGTCAACCAGCTTTTGTAGCCACTGTTGTGCGGTTGTGCTTAAGGCTGGGACAGTGGTGATTTCGGCTGTTTGTGCCAGCATCTGTAGCCAACTTACTTCTACTTGTAGGCGATATTTTATCAGGGCAAACTCACTAAAAAAAGGTCGTAGCGAATCACATTTGTTATGGTAGCGGCCATCTACTGGTGAAATAGCCAGTAGGCAGGATAGGGTATTGTCTGTAGCGTTGTTAGCCATATTGTCCTCAGTTAAAGTCACACTAATTTACTGTTATTACTAGCACAAAGAATAACGATCTTTTAAAAATATCACAAGCGCTAGTTTGTCAGGGCGCAATTACGCACCAATTCTACGTATCGGCTTACCCTGACGTAGGTTGATCTCAATTTGCTCTAGTGCAACGTGTTTGGTTTCTGGCGTATAACGATAGGCTACTAGTAGACTAATCAAGCAGATGATGGCATATAAATAGAATGTGTTGCCTAAACCAAACTGGTTAACAATGGTCAGAAAAGTGGAGCTGACTAAGGCGTTAAATAGCCAGTTGGAGGTGTTAGAGAAGGTCACACCAATATCACGTCCCTGGAGCGGAAAGATTTCGGCACACAGGAGCCACATAATGGGGCCAAGACTAATAGCAAAACCGAAAATAAACACCAGTGTTGCGGCGATCGCTATCACATGTAAAACAGCTGCATCTTGTAGGCCATGATTAAACAGATGAAAGATGATTCCCATGGCTAACATTCCGCTCGCCATGATAGTTAAACCGCTAAACATCACTGGGCGACGGCCAATACGATCGATAACAAATACCGCTAATATTGTTGTCAACGCATTAATTGCACCGATTAAAATTGTTGCGCCCATTTGCTGAGCAGCAGAGCCAAAACCGGACATTTTAAAAATAGTTGGTGCATAGTAGATAATTGTATTAATGCCAGTTACCTGTTGGATGCATTGAAGGGTAATGCCTAATATAAGTACGCGGATAAAGTAGGGCTTTTTAAATAGCTGCCAGGCGCCACGGCTCTGTTGCAGATTATTGTGAATGTCGTTTATCTCGGTTTTAATCTCTTCGGGGTCACTATAGATGCGGCGTAAAATCGCTAAGGCTTTCTGTTCACGGCCTTTCAGTAATAGCCAACGCGGACTGCGCGGTAGCGCCAGGACAGCAAGAAACATAATGATTGCCGGGACAGCGGGGGAGCCAAGCATCCAGCGCCAGTTAGCAGAAGAGTCCATATAATGGGACCATAGTGCATCATTGATATAGGCAATAAGAATGCCGATGGTAATCATCAATTGATAAAAGGTAACTAAAGCACCGCGAATATCTTTTGGGGCAATTTCAGAAATATAAATCGGGGCGGTAAAGGCGGCAATACCGATAGCAATGCCAAGAACAAAGCGGCAAGTGACTAACCAGGTAATACTATAAGCCATTGCTGATAGTAGTGCGCTGAGAATGAAGATGATGGTGCTGAGTAGAATGGCATTGCGGCGGCCAAAGACGCGTGAAATAATCGCACTGAGAGGCGTGCCAATCACTGCACCAAGCAGTAAAATACTAACAATGAGCTCCTGTTGATCACTGGATAATTGAAAGCTAGCTTTTAATGAAGGCAGTGCGCCTGAGATGACGCCAGTATCAAGACCAAACAGCAATCCAGCAAAGGCAGCAACCAGGGCGATGAAATAGATAATAATTTTTGGTTTGGCTGTCTTTACAGCAGGTTGGTGATGTGTATTTGTCATAATCCATGGCAGTGAAAATACCTACTGACATGATAACCAGGCAATTGTTCAAAAGCAAATAAGACCTTCTGATGGGTGTCGTTGTGACGACGGAGTGCGCAGTGATTTTATGCAACGATGCCGCGCAAGTGGGAGAGAGCCTTTGACAGAGCAGGTTCTATTTTACCTCTATCATTGGTGAGCGTTTGACTACCTCATCGTTAAGTTCAATGCCTAATCCAGGCGTATCAGGGGCCTGGAAGTGTCCGTTTAGTGGTTGCGGATCTTGCAGGCAAAGCTCACGATTCCACGCTTTTGTTGCATAGGTGTGATGTTCGTGAATGAGGAAATTGCTGATTGCTGTCTCTAAATGTAGTGCTGCCATGGTCGCCACTGGGCCACCACAAACGTGTGCCTGAATCCTGACATCATACATATCGGCATAATCACACACTTTCTTGGTCTCTGTCAGGCCACCGCATAGACCAATGTCGGGTTGTAATACATCAATACTTTGATTTTCCAGATAGGGGCGGACGCTGTGACGATTATAGAGACGTTCGCCAGCGGCAAGTGGGACATTAACTTTATCCACCACTTTCTTGTGTAATTTATCATTCAGGTAATTAACTGGCTCTTCATAATACATACAGCGATAGGTTTCGGCGATTTCACCAAGCTGGATAGCGGTTGTTGCACCGGGAAGACTATGGCACTCAAGAATAATATCACCGTCATCGCCAATAGCATCGCGGATTGCTTTCATGCGTGCGTGAAAGAGCTGCATTTCTGCATGGGTAAAAATATTTGTCTGATCATATAGCGTATTACCATCTTGATCAAACATGATTGGATCAACTTTGACGCAATCATATCCTTCTGCCAAGGCCTTTTCTGCAGCTTTACCATAGTCAGCGGGTTTATGTAGACGATTGACCTCGCTATCCCAGTCAAATTGGAGTTGGCTAGCATAGGTGCGCAAAGAGACATTGACTTTGCCACCGAGCAGTTGATATAGCGGTAGCTGCAAGGCTTTCCCTTTAATATCCCACAGCGCAGTATCGATGGCGCTCATCGCTGCGTAAATAACTGGTCCGCCACCGAGTCCCCAAAAACTTTCGCGCAGCATACGTGACCATAGTCGCTCCGTTTGAAACGGATCCCATTCTAGCAACATGCTCTTGCTGAACTCTTCAATCATACGTGCAGCAGCGCTATGGCCTAGATCATAGGCTAACCCTGCTTCACCGACACCACTAATCCCTTCATCAGTATGGATACGCACGAATACGGGGTTCCATGCGGGCCGTTTCGGACAGTCAATATCAAAAATTTCCACGCGATTAATTTTCATTATTTTTTCCTCCCTGCAGATTAAGTAGATTAGTGATTATAGTGAGACTGTCTCACATTTAGCCGCCTGTTTTTGTTGATGGTAGCGGTTGGCTGCTTCAATAAAGCTGCGAAATAGTGGATGGCCGTCACGTGGCGATGAGGTAAATTCAGGGTGAAACTGGCAGCCAATAAACCATGGATGATCATTGATCTCAATAACCTCAACGAATTCACTGCCTTCGCAGCGGCCGGAGATAATCATGCCAGCTTTTTCCAGCGCTTCAGTGAAGCGGTGGTTAACTTCAAAGCGGTGGCGATGACGCTCAACAATCATGAGTTGATTATCATAGATCTGTGAGATCTTTGAACCCTGTTTTAATTTACAGCGCTGACCACCAAGACGCATGGTGCCGCCAAGGTCGCTATCTGGGCTAAGCTCTTTGCCCTCTTTGCTAATAATCGTTACTAGTGGGCATTCAGTTTCACGACTAAATTCGGTGCTATCCGCTTCAGGTAGCTCGGCACAGTTGCGGGCAAACTCAATAACAGCAAGTTGCATTCCCAGGCAGATACCAAAGAAGGGAATGCCATTTTCGCGCGCATACTGAATAGCGGCAATTTTGCCATCGGTGCCACGTTTGCCAAATCCACCTGGAATCAGGATGGCATCGTAATCTTTCAATATCTCTGCGCTATTATGTTCAGCAGCTTCGGCATTGACATAGGTAATATTGATGTGAGTATTGGTATGGATACCAGCGTGAATCAGTGCTTGTGTCAATGACTTGTACGCATCTGGCGTGGCAAAATATTTGCCTACCATTGCTACTTTGACCTCATGTGAGCTATGTTGGTGGGCTTCGAGCACCTTCTTCCATTCCGATAGGTCCGCGGCAGGGACATCAAGGCCGAGACGGCGACAGACGATATTATCTAGCCCCTGTTGATGAAGCACGAAAGGGATCTCATAGATACTCTCAACATCGGGTACCGGAATAACAGCATCTTTATCAACATTGGTAAACAGCGCTATTTTTTCGCAATCATGAGCGCTAATGTTATGACGCGAACGGCAGAGTAGAATATCAGGTTGGATGCCGAGTGAGCGTAGCTCTTTTACAGAGTGCTGTGTCGGTTTAGTTTTAATCTCTCCAGCCTTATCGAGATAGGGAACCAGCGTTAGATGGATATACAGGGATTGGTCACGGCCTAAGTCTGTACGGAGTTGGCGGATTGCTTCGAGGAAAGGTTGTGACTCAATGTCGCCGACCGTACCGCCAATTTCGACAAGGATGATGTCATAGCCGTTGCTAGCTTCGATAATGCGCGCCTTAATTTCATCAGTAATATGTGGAATTACCTGTACTGTAGCGCCAAGATAGCCACCATCGCGCTCTTTCTGAATAACATCGGCGTAGATACGACCGCTAGTAATATTGTTCTTTTGCGTCATTTGGGTACGAACAAAACGCTCATAGTGGCCAAGGTCGAGGTCAGTTTCAGCGCCATCTTCGGTGACAAAAACTTCCCCATGTTGAAATGGACTCATTGTGCCAGGATCAACATTGATATAGGGGTCAAGTTTCATTAAGGTGACTTTTAATCCACGAGCTTCGAGAATCGTCGCCAATGAGGCCGATGTTAACCCTTTTCCAAGCGAGGAGACCACGCCACCTGTTACAAAAATTGCACGTACCATATTATTACTATCTCTCTTTTATATATACTAATCCGGCTGGAAAAATAATTTAGCAGAGATGATCTCGGTTAGCAATAGGGCTTCAGCGGTTTTTGTAGTTAGGCATTGAAAAGCATCTAAAAATCAACCCTCTGTTGACTTGGAAGTAGAAATGGAGTAGGGTAATGAGGAGATAGGCTTTTATTACAGGAGATACTTTCATGGCTCGTAGTATTTTTAATATAATCATGGTGATTATCGCTATAGTGTTTGCTATTTTAGCACTGTTTGCTACGCCGCAACATCCAACGTTTGTCACGCAGGTACAGGTGGTATATCACTTTTTTAATTTTTTGATTCCGATTCTTGCTGTAACGGCAATTATCAACTACATTTGGAAGAGCAGCTGCTGTCCAAAGAAAGGGCAGTCAGACGATATTTAAATCGTTAAAGCATTTTGAATAAAAATGAGGCAGTGGGATAATCTCACTGCCTTATTTTTTTGCTATTGTTCTCCATCACACTCCGCACCGCCCCGCGACCAATCCCTGAAAGATGGACACAAATTCTTCTCTCATGATGTTGTTACTCTCTCGCAGGCAAGCGTCCTTGTGTAAATGCCACTACGCACTCTATCGTCGCGAGGTGCGTAGCACCGAAGCGATCCAGCAGCCGTGTTAATAGTAACTTCAGGACTACATTGCTTCGCTGCGCTCGCAATAACATGAGGGGCTCGCAACAACAAGGGAAGTGACACTATTATTCGTGTCCATTGCTCAAGACAAATCCCCACAAGATAAAAAAGTAGCAGATTGGTAAAAGCAACGGTTTATTTAAAAAAGTTAAAGACTTTACACCTTTCTATTTTTGTATAAATGTAGAAAACTCATCATTGGCTGTAAATTTTTTCGACAAAAGAATCGGTAATTTAATGTATTACGTATTATTTAATTAACTAAAAAGTAAGTAGTTATTATTATATTTCGCTGTTTTTTTAAACAATAGTCGAATTTTCAGCAAAATCATAATTTTTTATTTGACATAATTTTTTTTTTCTGGAACAATGGCAAGCGTATGCAATATACGTGACCAGATTAAGTTTGCATATTTTAGTTTGGCCAGTTAATTGAGAATGGGTATTTTGTGCGATACGCATAAAAATTCAATTCTTGCCTTAATCAACTAATAATATTTAAAAGTTTCTGTTTTGTGACTCATTGCATGTTTATGTATATATAAGCTGTATGGAGCAGTATGGAAATGTTTTAAATATACTCTGTTTAGTATTCGGTTGATAAACGCTCTCCACACTTTTCGGAGCAGCATGTATTTGTAATTTAAATAGGATGGGAAGGTATAAATTCTGCCAGCAGAATTTTTGTGATGTATTCGAAAATATAGTAGGAGAATAGTTTATGGCATTAGAGTTTTTTAGTGGATTAAGAATCGGTTCAAAAATAAAAAAATCTTTTGCGTATGGGCCGATACCAATGGTAGAACTGCCCGAAAAAGATATAAAAAGTATTGAGCCTTCTAAACGTCAACATAAAGGTAAAGAACTTAAGCCAACTAAAATACTCCCGATTAAAAAATCGTCAGATAAAGATTGGGATGCTATCATTCCGAAGTCTGATCCCAAAAAGAATGGCAGCCCGATTATAGAGAGTAATGCTTTAACAAATATTACAGATAGAAATGGGTCTAATAATCCTTTTGAGAATGGCACCAAACTTATTTTGACAAAACAATTGTCAGCTTTTGATCCTGATCAAAATGTAACGAAAACATCACGTTGCCCGAAATTAAAAGCTTTTTTTGATCCGAGTATTGGCGAGAATGAAAAGAAGAAAAAACTATTGTTAGATTTGTTAATAGAACAATTTCGTCTCAATATTAGAGATCAAAAGATGAGTGGGCTGCCAGAAAAAAAAGATGAACGAAACGAAAGCAATTCCAATGATGAGGCAGAGGTAAGTGCTCTTATTCCTCCCAATCAGAGGAAAAGCACTGATAAATCTGTCGGTAACTGGGATAACTTTACAAATGAACAAATTTTAAATCTTGGACTGTTGCTGTTTATTGAAGAGATTGCACGTAATCCCAATCATCCGCTTCACCAATTGATTAATCATAAACTGAAAGCAGAGTGGACGAAAAAAGTTCGTGGTTATAGCGCTGGTCATATGAACTGGTTATTGAATACCACTTACTGGCTTAGAATGACACCAATTGATCTTTTTTACAATGGTCGCGAGATGTCTAAATTTGATGCATGGACTGGCTATCATGGCATTACTGGCAATCCTCTGATGATGTTGAGAGGATTCTTTTATTTGAAAGGTTTTGTAATTGGTGTCGTCTATTTTTATCACAGTGGTAAATTTGATTATGTGATATTCTGCAATACACTGAATGATGGGGTCTGGTTTACAGCGAATACCATTAACATAACCGATAACTTTATTCAGCTCCACCGTGCGCTCAAATATCATACAAGCTATCATGAGCCAACGATGGCTAATGTATTTCATTCTCATTGGCTCGCGGCACATGCCTCTTGGCTTAACTCTGCCGGTGCTTGCTCAGTTATGTTTTCAGGACTTTACATATTTTTTGACCTGCCTAGGGATTTTAGTCGTGATCTTTATCTGTTATGGGAAGTACATAAACATCCAGAGAGATTTTTAGATGCTAGCAAGGAATTTCGCAAGAGGCTCAATTCATTAATGTGTAATTTCATTTGTAATTTAGCTATGGGGTGTATCGCAAGAGTAGGGATCACTTTTCCTGCTGCAGCGGCTGTTTTATCGGTGGCAATACCATGGACTATTATGGCAATTTTTTTATTTACCTTTGCTTATGGAGCTTGGAAACTATCGAAGATTAAGAAGGATGAGAATTATGTCATGCCGTGTTGGATACCTGGTGGGACAAAAGCATTGCCCTGGACGGTAGGGACATCTTTGTTGGTCTTGGCGCCTACTGGCATTGCGTTAATGGTTTTGGCTGGGGGAGCTACTGGTGCAGCAGCGACAGCAATGTTAGCGAGTGGTGGGGCTATTTTTGTTGCTGCTGCGATGATCTTTGGGTTATCTACCTACTATTTTCTGCGTAGTAGGGGTATTGATCAGGCTGTCTGTGTGCGGTTGAGTTTTATGTCTGGCATGATGGGTTTGTTGATTGCTGGTGCTGCAATGACCTTACTATTTGCAGGTGGGCCTTTTAGTACAATTGCAGTGGTAGGTGTTCTATTTGTTATGGCGCTTGGCGCATTTAGGGAGTGGAATAAAGATATGTCTGTCATTCGAGCAAGTTGTAATAAGGATAAACGCAATAGAATGCTCGATGAAGCCTGGAAGAGTTATGCGCCGCTTTTTCAAGGTCGATATTTAACAGAAGAGGAGAGCAACAAGATAAAAAAAGATCCTGTTCATCAAATGGTGGCACTGGAGGCATATAAGCTTAGAGAGTGTATTCTTATTTTGAAATCTTCTTCGGAAAAGTCGAATCAACAAATTAGTAATAGGGTGTATAAAGAGGGCGTGTATACATTAACAAGAAATGAAGATGGCAAAACTGCTATGCTAGAATACCAAAACTCAGAGGGTAAGTGGCGGACAAAATCAGTTCCCATTAAATCTATTCCAAAGGCTATTCTCAAGGGCGGATGGAATGGCGAAGGACGTGTGATTAGGCCCATGATGAAAGAAGCCAAGTTTATCAGGTCAAACGGCGCTATGTTTCAATGCGGTGAAAATTCACGTAAGGAAAGAGACTGCCTCAAGCACCGTTATGTAAATTCTTGGTGCAGCAATTTTGGTAGTAAAAATTCTAGTAATAAGGTAACAGCTAGTAATGACCCTGTATTGTTGGACAACAGCTATGTTATGAGACCTATGGAAATTAGTTAAAAATAAAAGAAAATAGCTTGGCCGAAAATTGCTGGAATAGTCGCATTTCACTGGCTTCGCGGGTACAATGGCGGGCAGAATGATAAAATAGCCCGACAGAGAGGTAGAGAGTGAACAGAGATCCTTTTATTGGTGGTAATTGGAAAATGCATGACGGTTTGGCGCAACTGTCAGATCTAGCAAACGGAATTCGTCAGGAGTTAAGCGATTTTTCTTTGGCGGAGATAGCGCTGTTTCCCAGTTTTGTCTATTTGCCAACGCTGCAGACGCTGCTTGAAGGCTCCCCGATTGCTTTAGGTGGGCAAAATTTGTGCCAACAGTCTGCTGGTGCCTATACCGGTGAAATATCAGCAGCTATGTTACAGGAGTTTGGTTGTCGTTATGTCATTATTGGTCACTCTGAGCGCCGTGCACTCTATCATGAGAGTGATGAATTGGTTGCTGAAAAGTTTGTCATGGCGCAACAGCAAGGGCTCTGCCCACTGCTGTGTGTTGGTGAAACTTTAGAACAGCGCGAAGCAGGCAATACTGCCGAAGTCGTTTGTCGTCAGTTGAATGCTGTACTGCAAAAGGCCGGAGTTGCAAGTTTTGCCAATGCGCTATTGGCCTATGAGCCGGTATGGGCAATTGGTAGCGGCCGTGCGGCAACCAGCGAGCAGGCGCAACAGGTACATCAGCTTTTACGGTCTCATATTGCCGAGCATGATGCTGCAGTTGCTGAGCAGCTGCGGATAATCTATGGCGGTAGTCTCAAGCCGGCAACCGCAGCAGAGATTTTTGCTCAGCCCGATGTTGATGGCGGTTTGATTGGCGGCGCATCACTACAGGTTGAATCATTTGTAGCAATCTGTCGTGCTGTCGTGCATAATGAGGGCCGGTAAAATGCTAGGCAGCAGAGGAGTCGCGCAGTGATACAACAGATTATTCTTATTTTTCACATGGTTTTTGCAATTGCATTAGTAGCATTAGTCCTGGTCCAGCAAGGAAAAGGTGCTGGTATGGGCGCTTCATTAGGTGGAGGCGCATCGCAAACAGTATTTGGTAGTCGTGGTGCAGGTAGCTTTCTACTTAAATTAACGTGTGGTTTGGCAGCACTATTTTTTGCCACTAGTCTGACCTTAAGTTATCTGGCCAATCGTTGGGCACAGAAGCCGCATTCCGCTTCTGCTGCGCTCG
>JANQHY010000090.1 GCA_028282395.1 Gammaproteobacteria bacterium | reverse complement strand
TTCAATATAATGACGCAGAAGCAAAAAACATTAATGAAAACTGGCCTGGGCTTAATAAATTCGTTGGCGGTGCTAATGATCTGACGGCTGTGGTGAATTTTGGTGCTGGAAACTTATATTTCTTTAAGAAGCAACAAGTTATTAAATATAGTACCAAATGGCATAAAGTGGAGGCTAATCCAGCAGGTACAACTGGTCCTTATTCGGTAGCAGAATTTTTTGCGCCATATCATTTGAAGGTAAAGCAATTAAGTGATTTTTTTAGTAAGTCATTTATCAATTCTTTAATTGCCGCTCCTGCTGCCGACCATAAGCAAGTTCATCAAACCACTTTGCAATGGTCAGATAAATCACATGCTACCAATAAGCCTGGTCAGCGGGTTGTTAATAATCCGGTTAAAACAAGCTCAGAATCATGGTTTACTCATGTGTTGGAAGCCGTTTTTCATTGGCCAGGCAAATCACATCTTACTGATGCCGAGCTCAGTCAGCTTAATTCACAAGCTATTAATGGTGTTATCAAAACAGGCGCAAAACCGGGGCTTATTGATGCGCTGAAAAATCCGTATGTGCTTTTTTCTTTAACTTTATTGATATTACTTATTGCATTAATGCCTAAGCTTTTCTGGATAATCTATGATAGGCTAAATGTGTCCAAGCGTAAGATTAATTATGCTCGGACAGTGAGTTTTTCATACGGTGCCAGCCAGCATTCTAGTGCTGATACTCCTACAGTTTCTCCACAGGCGTATCAAAAGCAATTGATGATGAAGTTACACGAGTTAATAGCGGATATTGAGGCAGTTTGTTTCATTCCATTGAATCATAATCCGGTTTCACATGCTGTAGAAAAAGCGCGTGCCTATACACGACGCCGTAATGTCGTTGAATTTGTCCATAGCAGTTCTGGTATTGGCGCAAACGGTTATATTGATGATTCCACTATTTTACGCTTCAACGATGTCAATGGGTTGCGGAATTTTTTCGCCAAGTCAGGAGAGGGTGTTGCTGCAGTTGTAATCGAGCCGATTAAGCCAGCATTTCAATTCACTATTGCCACACAGGGTTTTATGCGAGCGTTGCGAGAGTGTTGTGATCAGTATGGTAGTGTATTAGTCATTAACGAGTTAAATACTGGGTTTCGTACTACGGCACATGGTGTCCATTCATTATACTCCATCAAAGCAGATTTAATGGTATTAGAGCCTGGCGTTGTTGCGCAAAATAATGCTTACCCCATAGCCGGACATGCCGATATTATCAATGCTTGGCATTCAAAAGATGAAGAATATAAGGCTGCTGAATGCCTTGGGCAGGCTGTGCTCATGCAAAATACTTTGGAAACCCTAGAGGCTATTGCTGTTCCTGAGCTCTATCCAAACCTGATTGCTAAGACAAATTATCTATGTGATCGTTTAAGTGAAATGGCATTTAGTTTAGATGTTCCAATGGTTGTACGTCACTATCGCAATATGTTCAGTATACGTTTTTATATACCGGAGACGTTTTCTAGTGCTCATAATCGACCACAACACGATGTCGATAAGTATGAAAAGTTCTTAATGTATCTGAAAGTGGGCGGGATCATTTTAGTAGAAGAGGTATCTCAGGTCGGTTTTGTTGATGCAAGTATAAGTTACAAAGACATAGACTTTACCATCAAGGTCATCAAGAGATTTTTCAAACGTTATTGGAGTTAAAATCACGCCAGTCACGAATAACAACATCGCCAACGCACCAATTTGCGAAGTGTTGCGATCTTGTAGCTTGTGGCCAGTAAAAAAATAGCTTACAGTAGGCGCAGGTTTTTAAATTTACTCTTAGGCGTCGTATTATTAAACGTCGTCCTTCTGAACAGAAACTCAAATCTTTGTTCACAGTGTTGCTTGTAGACATTTGAATAAGAGTGACCGGCACTTTCTA
>JANQHY010000072.1 GCA_028282395.1 Gammaproteobacteria bacterium | reverse complement strand
CGAATTAAATTTACCACCGCAGCACGCGGTGACAAGGCTGGATTATTGGCGATGGCAGCGTTGAATGCAAAAGAAGCATTGGCAATGCGGTTGGCGGATAGTAGTGATATGTTTGAACAGTTTGAAGCCTTAGAGAAGCTATTAAG
Organism: Gammaproteobacteria bacterium; assembly: GCA_028282395.1. The sequence goes on along the minus strand of JANQHY010000072.1, from coordinate 15,974 downwards.
TTTTGAACAAGCAATCAGTCGCATTGAATGTTTTGATGTTAGTCATACCCAGGGCGAGGCAACGGTGGCCTCATGTGTTGTATTTGGACCTGAGGGGCCAATAAAAACAGCTTGGCGCCGCTTTAATATTCGTGAGATTACCGCGGGCGATGACTATGCTGCTTTGCGCCAAGCATTAGAGCGCCACTATCGACGCTTAAAGGAGGGCGATGAAGCGCAGCTGCCTGACCTATTGATGGTTGATGGTGGTAAGGCGCAGCTACAACAGGCCAAGCGTATTTTTGAAATACTACAGATTAGTCATAATCCCATTCTTGGGATTGCCAAGGGACCGACGCGTAAAGCAGGTCTGGAGACACTGCATTTTACCCGCGCTGATAGAGTTGTCGTAGTGACGCCTGAGCCAATGGCATTGCGCTTACTCCAACAGATTCGTGATGAATCACACCGTTTTGCCATTACTGGTCATCGTCAGCAGCGTGGTCGGCGCCGCCAACAGTCTGTTTTGCAGGAGATTCCTGGTATTGGCGCTAAGCGGCGCCAGCAGTTGTTAAACTACTTTGGCGGGCTGCAGGGGGTGCAGCGCGCTTCAATTGAGGATCTCACTAAGGTAAGCGGCATTAATCGCCAACTTGCAGAGATAATCTATCACCATTTGCGCGGCTAGCAGTTAGGAATTCCCTCCTCTCCCACTTTTTGTGAGAGAGGGTGTTGGAGCCGCAGGATGATGAGGAGAGTGGAAAGTTAGGCTTCTGTGCTCTAGCCGTTGAGAATTGCCGTGGTTAGCGTTATTATGATGGCATATCTTGGCAGCGTTATTTGCGCTGTATTGCGAGTGAAATAAGGAGGGGAAATGTTTACCTATCGGCGTATCTATCTATATGTGTGCTTACTTTCAGTATTGTTATTGGCTGGTGCAGCGTATTTGCAGTATGCTAAAGGTATTCAGCCCTGCTTACTCTGTTTAATGCAACGGATAGTGCTCTGCTTTTTAGCCTTAGCCTCATTTGCTGCGGTATTGCATAACCATAATGCAACTAGCCGTAAAGTTTACAATATCATTATGTTATTGATTGTTATTATTGGCATTGTGCTTGCTGGACGTCAGGTTTGGTTACAGCATCTGCCAGTCTCTGCACATGCTTACTGCATTCCCGGCGAAGATTATATGAATGCATCTTGGCTATCCCTTGTTAAATATGCCTTTACAGGCTATTCAGACTGTTCAGAGGTCCAGTGGCGGCTATTTGGTTGGAGCATGGCTCACTGGTCATTGGCTTTCTTTATTCTATTTGGCTTGATGGTGGGTTGGCAGTTTAGAAATAAAAAATACTAGACCAATATTTTATAACGTGATAGTGTTTCTCCCACTAAAAGCACAGCTGGGGTTGCGCTTTGGCTGATAACAACGATAATGAGAGAAAAGTAACGATGTCAATTTATAAAGAGGTAGCAGGGCAGGGCGAAGATATTGTGCTGATTCATGGCACGGGTTCCGATCATCGCTATATGCAAACTATTGCTGATATATTGCTACCACACTACCGTATTACCAATATTGATCTACCGGGCATGGGGCAAAGCCCATGGCAATCACAGATTAACAGTATTGATGACTTTGCTGATGCTATTTTACCCTATTTGCCTGAGCAGGCGATTTATTTGCCATGGTCATTGGGTGGCCAGATAACTATCTCGATTGCGGCAAGATACCCGCAACGGGTTAGAAGGATTATTGGTGTAGCGGTTTCACCGAGATTTATTGAGGACGAAGGCTGGCCAGGGATTCCACAGCCTGGGTTCAAAGCAGCATTTGCTGAAATTAGAGAAGTGGGCTTTAAGTCATTTTTTAAATCGTTTTGCGTCTCTGAATTTGCTGATTTTGATACTAAACCTAAGGAGTATGAGCAGTTATGTCAGCTGGTAGATGAGACAACATATGGTGATCTGGAGATTGTGTTAAAAGGTATGAATATTGCAGATATGGCAGATTTAAGAGAAGAATTTAAAACAGTTCAATGTCCGATTGATCTTATTCTAGGAGGCAGAGACCCCTCTTTGCCCACTACCTGTCATGAGCCGCTTAAACAACTTAATGCTAGAACAGTTTTGCATGTGATTCCTGAGGCGCATCACATACCATTTTGGACACATCCACAAGAATTCAAAAGTTGCCTAAAAGCGCTTTTGCCGGGGCTATGATAATCCGTTGCTTAGTCTTTGGCGCATAATGTCAGATAGTAGTGGTGAAGTTCTGCCACTTTGGCATCAAGTTGGTTTAAGCTGCCGCGATTGTCGATCACATCATCAGCATGACTAAGGCGCTGTTCACGGCTTGCCTGGCGTGCCATCACCGCGTCAATTTTGTCTTTGCTGGCGTGGTCACGTTGCTGCGTTCGTGCCTGCTGTAACGCACGATCGCTGTCAACGACCAGAACACGATTAACTAATGGGTGTGGCCAGTTCTCTACTAATAGTGGAATGACTAGAATAGTATAGTCAGCACTGCTATTGGCAATCTGTTCAGCCATGATTTCACGAATAACGGGGTGGAGGAGCTGTTCTAACCAGCGCTGCTCACGTCGGTTGGCAAAGATGATTTTTGCCAGGCGGGCGCGATCAATAGTGCCATCACTGCAGAGAAGATCACTGCCAAAGCGCTTCACGGTGGCGGCAAACTGTTTGCTGCCAGGTTGTAATAGCTGGTGGGCCAATTTATCGGCGTCAATCACTTCAGCGCCCAGTTTGGCAAATCGTGTTGCGACTTCACTTTTGCCACTGCCGATGCCACCGGTCAGTCCAACTACTAATTTCTCTTTTGCCATTAAATGACCTTACCTAACTGGAAAATGGGTAGATAAATTGCTACCAGTATAAAACCAATAACTCCTCCTAATATCACCATAATCACTGGTTCAAGTAAAGTGTTAAGGTTAGCAATAAAGTGATCGATTTGTTGGCGATAGTATGTTGTCAGATGCATTATTAATTTATCTAGTTGGCCACTTCTCTCACCGCAGGCAACCATTTCAACCACCAATGGTGAGAATAGCGTTGATTGTTGTATTGCCTGGTGCAGTGATTGACCTTTTGCAACACTGGTCTCTATGGCCATCAATGCACGATAAAAGCAGTCATTGTTAGCAACTGCTGCGCTCATTGCCAAACCTTCAAGTAGTGGAATGCCAGCAGAAAAAGTGGTGGCCAGTGTTTCCAGGCAGCGGACGATGATCCTTTTTTTAATAATATTTCCCACAACAGGTAATTTTAATAGTAGCCAATCGTGGAATTGATTGAGATGGTGTGAATGTGGGCTAACAAATTTCATCGTTAAGAGAGATAGTGGTAGTAATAGCAAAGTCTTATAGTGATGATGCAGTTGTTGGGATAAATTGATAATTTGTTGGGTTAATTGTGGTAGAGCAATATGATTATCAGCAAAGAGTTGGCAGAATTGTGGTACAACCACTAGCAATAGTATTAAGGTAACGACTGTGGCAGTCGTCAAGACAATTGCTGGATAGAGACAGGCCGAGCGGATACGTTGTTTCAGGGTTTCGCTGTGTTGACGGTAATCCGCTGCGCGTTGCAACATTTTTTCGAGATTACCTGACTGCTCACCAGCGCTGATAAGTCGACAAGTTAATGTATCAAAATAGCTGTGCTGCTGCTCAACAGCGTTAGAGAAACTGTTGCCCTGTTTAATCTGTTGCTGTAATTGTGTCAGCAGCTGTTGTAGCGCAGGATACTGTTGTTGGTTTGCGAGTGCTGCCAAACTGTCAAGGAGACTGATGCCAGCATTAAGCATTAATCCTAGTTGCTGAAGTAGTTGAGTAACGGCAGTTGGTTTAATACGCTGTTGCCAGTAAAAATGGTGGCGCGATAAACTGTGAATTTTTTTTATGATAATGCCTTGATGAATTAATAGTGCTTCGGCATAGTTTTTATTGTTAGCATGGATAGTGCCATGGCATGGTTGCTGTTGACGATCAACTCCCTGCCAATAGAAAAGTTTTAATGGCAGAGGGCGCGTTGAATTTCTGTTAATGAGCTTTCTCCTGATATAAGAATTTGTTTTGCACGCTGCTGCAAAGTGGTAATGGCGTGCTGTTTTAATTGTTGCAGCATTGTCTGTTCATTAGAGTGATCGTAGAGTGAATATTTAATAGGAAGCAGTTCATGTAGTGCCATGCGCCCACGATAACCCTGAAGACAGCGCTGGCAACCAACAGCATGATAGAGTAGTTTTCCATCATCCAATTGAAATTTTTTCTGTATCAGAGAGTTCGTATCTGTTGTCGTTTTGCAATGGTTGCAGAGTTTACGGATTAGTCGCTGTGCCGTAATCAGGATGACGCTACTCATTATTTGATAGAGTGGAATGCCCATACTAATTAAGCGTGTTATTGCTTCGTGACTGTTATTGCTATGAAGCGTTGATAGAACAAGATGGCCAGTCTGTGCTGCCCGCAGGGCGATTGTTGCCGTTTCGCTATCGCGAATCTCACCAACCATAATAATATCAGGATCCTGGCGTAAAAAAGCGCGCAGTGCCTTCGCAAAATCGAGTTGTGCTTTGCGATTCACTGCTACCTGATTAATTCCATCAATGATAAGTTCAACAGGATCTTCAATAGTAATAATATTCTTATCGTCATGGTTAAGGTATTGCAGTGCTGAGTAGAGCGACATCGTTTTGCCGCTACCAGTAGGGCCAGTAATGAGAATGAGTCCTTGTGGTTGACTAATTGCTGCTAGAAAAATTTCCTGTTGTGCGCTAGTGAAACCAAGTGATTCAATAGCAAGTATGCGTTTATCTATACTCATTAGTCGTATGACGATTTTTTCACCGTACAGTGTTGGGCAGGTGCTGATACGAATATCGTTATGACCGTGCTGGCAGCGACCATCTTGCGGGAGACGGCGCTCAGCAATATCTAAATTGGCCATGATTTTGATGCGTGACACTAATTGTGCGGAAATAGTGAGTGGTGGTTGTGCTACCTCATGCAGCAGTCCGTCAATGCGGAAGCGAATGCGATAGCGCTGTTGGTAGGGTTCACAATGAATATCACTGGCTTGTTGGGTAATGGCCTGATTGATAAGATCGTCAATAAAACGGATCAGTGATGAATCATTAACAGATAGTGACTGCAGATTTTGTTGTAATAAATTATTGATTAATTGCTGCATAAGCCATCCTTGAGGCAGCTGCCGCTTATTTGCCATTGTGCCCCTTCACTGTCAGGCGTTAAAATATAGCTGTCACCGCTGGCACGTTCAGTGGCTGTGGCAGTAATAATACCTTGGTCAACTGTTACACTAGCGAGATTTTCTGTTGCTGGTGGCGAGTTGGGGATATTATAATTACCACTATTTAACTCACTCATTGTAATACCATCTTCTAATGCTATTGCAATCGCTGTTTTGAATGGAGTCGTTGCGATAATAACTTCTGAAAAACGCGCGCGCATCAGATAGCCTTTGTATGATGGCAGTGCAATGGCAGTTAGAATGCCAATGATTGCAATGACGACAAGTAGTTCAATTAAAGTAAAAGCATGATGTTTCATCATGGTCTCCTCAATGGGAATTTTAGTTTTGCCTTAATGGCTGCAAAAAAAAAGAGTAGATGGAAGAAATTTCCATAATTAAATTGTAATCGGCAGGTTTATAGGAATCAAGTATTGAAAGAGAGTTTCTCTGAGTTTTCTATTGCTGCCCCTCTCGCGCAAGTGGGAAAAAGGGAAAGAATGAAGAGAATAGAGCTTATACTTGTCATCATTGATCTATAGCGGGCAATCTGTTAGTTTTTTAGGTAAGCAATATATAAGACATTAATGGAGAGGAATATGGATAATTATGCAGCTGAAAAGATTAAGGTGATGAGAAAGAGTGCGGCAGTCGCCTACGTTCTATGGTTTATTCTCGGCTCTTTGGGATTGCACCGTTTCTACATGCGTAAGCCATTGGGTTGGTTATATATTCTGCTCCTAATCCTTGGTTTTGCTACCGCCATGATCGGTATTGGTTTTGTCTTTTTTCTCCTTGTCGGGATCTGGTGGGTGGTTGATGCATTTCTTATTTATCGTTGGGTTGAGCATTATAATTTAAATGTCATCTCCTCGCTGGAACGTGAGAAGATTGTTGATGAAGGCCGGGCAGCAAAATCATCTGCTGCTGAAAAAAAGGAGCAGCAGAAAGAGGATTAACGTCGCGCAATCGTTAAATAACCGAGGCCTTGATAGACTTCATAGGTTTGTACATCAACCAGCATATCAGGTATCTGTGGCGGCGACTTGAGAAATCCAGGATTCATCCGTGGTAAGATTCTGCGGCCAAGCGGATGGCGGAAGTTATCACTCATCAGTTCATCGCCCCAGGCGACTGTTCCCCCTTTGCGAACCACACGAATAAACTCTTTCAGAGCTTTATCGGCATCATTGAAAAGGTTGATTCCACCAAAATGGAAAAGCGCATCAAACGATTCATCAGCAAAAGGCAAATATTGGCCATTTCCTTGCACGAGTTCAATATTTAGGTCGGCATGGCGTTTACGGCATTGGCGTAACATATTATGCGACAGGTCCAGTGCAACCATTTCCGCATCGTTGCCAAGTGCTCGGCGTAACATCGGTTGAAAGACGCCTGGTCCGGGAGAGACTTCGAGAAGACGTTGTCCAGGGCTCAGATTAAGTAACGAAACAATTTTCTCACGGCCACGCTGCATATTGATTCCAGTCAATATCCAGCCAAGTGCTCGTTCAGAGAGATCATAGAATGGTGCAATCCGTTCATATAGTCGATTCATTTTGGCGTCTGGCCCTACCAACGTCGTTGGATAGACTAGTGATAGAATTGCATCGCGATCAGCAAAAATTTTACCGTCACTGCGAATTAACCCTTGCTTATGTGGCGAAAACCGCTGTCCAGTTTCAGGACAGCGGAGAATGTTAATCAACCAATCTGCATGGGTCATTTAGCGGCTTTACTCTTTCGGATAAGGACCAACATAGATACTGCTAGGACGGATAAGGCGATTATTTGCTGCTTGTTCCATAATATGCGCTGACCATCCGGCTACGCGGCTAGCGCAGAATGTTGCTGTATAGAGGTCACTAGGAAGCTCAACGGTGCGTAGAACACCGGCAGTCCAAAACTCCAGATTGGGGTAGAGATTACGTCCCGGTTTATACTCTTCAAGTAGCTTAATAGCGAGTTTTTCAACATGTAGGGCTAACTGGAAGAGTGGATTGTTTTCAGAAGCCAATTCCTCGGTAACCTCTTTGAGTACTGCTGCACGTGGATCATACGTTTTATAGACACGGTGGCCAAAACCCATCAAGCGTTGCCCAGACTCAATTGCATTGCGTAACCACGGCTCTGCATTATCTATTGAGCCAATTGCTTCGAGCATATCATCGACTTTTGATGGTGCGCCGCCATGCAGAGGGCCTTCAAGCGCAGCAACAGCCGCACTCAATGCGCCAACGATATTCTCTTCAGTGCCAGTGACGACTCGTGAAGTAAAGGTTGAGGCGTTCATGCCATGCTCTAATGAGATAATCATGTAGGTCTCAAGCGCGCGGACATGAGCCTGATCAGACTCTTTGCCATGAAGCATGTAAAGATAGTTGGCTGCATGATCGAGATCAGCGTGCGGTGGAATAATGCGGTTACCATTAGCATAGTGGTAATAATGGGTGATAATTGTCGGTACCTTGGCGAATACTTCCAGCGCCTGATCAGGCGTGGGTGGCCAGGGTTTATCGATATGTATCGCTGAGATCAGCGTACGAATGACCTGCATCATTGGCATATCTTTAGGCAGGTGTTCGATAATTTGTTTTAAATGGGTGGGTAGTTCGCGTTTAGCGCGAATTTTTGCTTTAAATTCATCCAGCTCGTTTTCTGAAGGGAGATTGCCGTACCATAGCAGATAGGCGATTGCTTCAAATGGGTAGTTTCTTGCCAGTTCTTCAATAAAATGACCACGATAGATCAACTTACCCTTCTCGCCATCAACATGAGAGATCTCTGTCTCAGCAATTGCTACACCCTCTAACCCAATTCTTAATTCATTATCTGCCATGTTATTTCCTCTATTACCTTATTACCTAAGTTTATAGCTAATTTAAAAAGTTTCATTGCCGATTTTAATAAATTCGACAGCTATTGTGTGTCACACTGTTAAGAATTTAATCGACGCATCGGCCGATACTGTTCACCGATGAGAGATTCTAACGACTCCATTGTTGGCTGTCAAGATGAAGTAAGGGTTTGCGGCAGGCTGACAAGGCCTAGTACTAGCCATCATAAGGTATGGCCAAATATAGCAATCAACAGCTCATATTGCCTGTGAGGAGGCGAAAAATTTGTATAAGCAAGTAAGATAAAATATATAAAGATAACAAGCGATTATATCACTAAGCACCCGGTAATTATGAATTTGTGATATACTTAGATTAAGTGAGATCTCATTGCCAGCTCCTGGCATTATGACAGCAGAGGGGGATGTTATGTTCGATCAGGATTATTTTGCCGATAATTTCCGCCGTGTTTTTGGTACAACAGTTAATATTGAATCGTTTGATAATGGTGACGACTACGAAATTAATTTTTTTCCAACAAAAATGAAGCACATTGATAAATGGAATGATATCAGTCGGAATATTCCATACGAACCAGAATTATGTGAATTGTTATATCAAGATAAGACTATTAAAAGTGTCAGTGACGATGTGCTGCAATATCGTAATAGCCCTAATGCGGATGATATCTACGATGACAACTTATGGCAGGATAGATTATGTATTATAAAAGTGAGTGAAGCAGATCTGTTAAATGATTCCCAGACACAGCTGGACTACCAGTGGGACAATTTCTCTCCGAATCAACAGCAATATATTAAAGATAAGATGAAGAGCAATAGGCCCAAAGATCATTTGGAAGAGCAATCAGGTTATATATACTTTTACTATTTTGAAAAAGGAGATAAATCTTCAAAGAAACCCATGCCTGTTGTCGATAATAATGTGGAGCGGGTAATTACAAAAGGGTGTCCCCAAAATAGTACACCGGCTGAAAAAAATAGTGTAATAAAAAAAATATATGATTATGAAAATGATCGAGTGCGTAAAATAAATAGTGAGAAGGGGAGCTACTATAACTCTGCAGAGAAATGGCGTAAAATGAATATTGATCGCAATCCACTCGATGCTCCAGATGGGCAAGCAACCATTGAACTAGATGCTAGGGAAATGGAGCAGTTGAATCTTAATCTACTTCGGCAAGCATTAAAAGATAATAACAATCCAGCAGCTAAGTATATGTTAATGGCCTTGCAGGATTATCAGGGTAATCCGCAACAGGTTTCCGACTATGCTAAGAATTGTTTGCTTAGAGCAAGAAGTACAATGTTAAGCAATCCACAGAACGCTGATTTCAAGTTTCTTAATTCGGCCTATCAACAGATTGAACCGCTTGTGCTGAAAAGAGTAGAGAATATCGAAAGAGAGGAAGATAGACCAGCATTAAAGCTTCTTGATATCCATGAGCTTGATGCAGCGGTTAAGCAGTACGAAATAGATAAAGCAGAAACAGGGGTAGGTAATCCTATCATGGAAAGATTACGTGGTTTTGTTAAAATGAAAGGCCATTCTGGCAGCGTTACTGCGAAAGAGCTATTTGACTTTGTGCTGAAATCGTCAGCAAGAGTAGATATCGCTGAGCGCCAGGATCAATTCTATCATGTTCTCATGCGGGATCCAAAGAGAGGTAAACAGAGGCCGGCAAGAGATTATTTGTCCAGATTTCCTAATCTATTTAAGGCAGTTACTGGTCGCGATTGTCCTGAAGCAAGGAAGATGGCAAAAGATAAATATCTGGATAAGACAGTTGATAAACAAGGTGGAGCGATTGTTTTTGATCCGCCAGGTGGTGGTGAGTGTGGTCCGGCAGCCGCTTTCCTTGCCTTTGTGGCTTGTGCTAATGAGGAGAATATGAATAATTTCCGCGAGTGCTATATTGATGAGGTAATGACGCGACTCAAAAATGGTGATCGTGAGCAGATTGGTATGGACTTTGATAGGGATTTAAGAGAATTTATCTATGATGGTGCAGAGGTAACGCCCTTTCTAAAAAATGTTGTGCTGGCAATGAGACGTTATTCAGTGAAGACCGAAGTTGAAGTCAATATGGCTTATATCATGGGGGACGCATATTTTACCATTGCAGGGGAGATAAGAAGTAAGCTGAATGAAAAAATGAAGTTGGGAGATAAAAGTTTAGTGAAGGCCTATGCCGAATTGAGAGATGATGGGTTGTTTTCTCCGAAAACTTTCGAGAGAATTAAACAGGATATGAAAATTAAGTTTGAAAGAAGATTAACGGTTCGGCAAAAAGTAATTGATAAAATCGATGGAGAAGGAATTAAAAATTTACAACAAGCAGCTGCTGAACTTAGACGTGACAAGGAGATAAGTGATAAAGATTATAATGATTTTATTGACAGTAAAGATGTCTATTTAGAAAAGCATCCTGAATTTGATAAAAAGCTAAAACAGGCGCGACTTAAAATTGCAGCTTCCGTTCTTAGAGATAAAGATGTGGATAATGCAGAGATTTATGAGAAAATTCTCGGAGGAGAAGTGCTTTCTAAAGAGGATTGGGGTAAGGTGGAAAAGGCAGTGGATAGGCAGCTTTTTGAAGAGGCTGCTTCACGTCTTCTTGCGCGAGAAGAAATCAAAAAGAAGGACTATGATGAGATCGTCTCAAAAGGGAGTCTCTATCTCAACCAACATCCTGATGTGGCGTTACGGGTAGAGAATGAGAGTTTCAAAGTAGAGATTGAGCATTTACTGGAGAATGCGCAATTTAAAATCGCAGCATCGACTCTTAAAAAAGAGGATGTGGCGAATGTGGCGATTTATAAAAAAATTCTCGAGGGGAAAGTACTTTCTAAAGAGGATTGGCAAAAGGTGTCAGAAAAGTTGAACAAGCAGGTCGTAAAGGATGCGGCTTCACGTCTTCTCAAAAGAGAAGAAATTAAACAGGAGGAGTATGATGAGATCGTTTCAAGTGGGAATCTCTATCTTAACAATCATCCTGATATAGCATTGAAGATAAAAGATGAGAAAACTAAGATGGGTCGAGAGTACTTAAAAGAGAATGGTGAAATGAGTGATGCGGCCTATTATAAATTGACTGAGGATGATTACAACCTCTCTTATAGAGAGACGGAGCTTGCTTTAAGCAGCTCTAAGCATGCCCCAACTGGGAAGCAGCTGAAGCAGGCTACTAAGAATGTTGGGCCAGAGTATCATAATCCTAATAATCCTATTACAAGAGGGTGGCGCAACCTCTTTGGAATGGTTAACAATCCTGGTTCTGTTAGTGCTAAAGTTGAGCAGGCAGTTAGAAAACAGAATGAAGATAGCCTTACTCCTCAGTCTTTAAGGCGAGTTATTCATTCGGCTGTGGATGAGGAGGTTCGAAAAAAATCAGAAAAGGTGGGTAGATTTAGTTTTGGCAAGAAGCTTGCTATCCAACTTGATCAAGATCAATTGCGCCGAGTATGTGATAAGTTGGGTTATGAATTCTATGCTGAAGAGGTTGTTCCTTTACGTAAACGTATCAGTAGAGGCTTCAAAGAACTTTTTCTTGGTAAAGCACAAACTGGCCCAATAGGAGAGTTAACGAATTTAGAGCAGGGAGTTGGTCCTAAAGTTATTATGAAAATGTTTTCTAATGGAGATCTAGTGGTGAACCGTGTTGGGCAGCCGCAACGCAATACAGACCCTGTTCCTCGTGTCAGTATTGATTTGGCTGAGCCAGAAGATATTGAGGGTGAAGAGAATTATTGTAATATTAAGTATACTATAAATTATAGTGACACCGGTCACGCTTCGCAATCAGGTATTGTAAAGGTGCCGAAAAAAGATATGGATAATGATGAGGAGATTATGAACCTTATTGTGAAAAGCGGGACAAATAATAATAATCAGCATGCTAGGGCCGATTTGGTTAAATATGGTCATGATGAATATATGTATAATGGGTATCCGCATGACAAATTAGTTGTTCTTAGAAATATACCAACATGGTTTACTTATCATTGGCAACTTATCACGCCGAACCAGCAAGCAAAAAATTTACTTTATGGTCATGAAGCCGCAGCGAATGATCGACAGCTGGTTCAAAAAAATGAGGATGATCGGCAGAAACGCGATGATGGGAAATTTGAAATGGATCTCGTCTCTTCTATAACAAAAAATAATAAATTGAATGAGACGCGGCAAGATTCAAATGAGTTAGATAAGACTAAGGTTAAACAATCTTTCATAAACGAATCAACAATGTATGGGAATACGCATACAAATGTTAACAAAACAAATAGTATGATAAATAGTCATGCAGCCTTGATAGATGGAATGCGTTTTATTTGCAAGCAGGAGTTGAGTCAAGGCCAAAATTCGCTTATTAAGAAGGAGATTAATAAGCTGAGAGGTTATCTCAAGGAGGTTGAAGATGACACAACACATCAATTCTCTGATAAAGAGCTGGATGGTATAAATCAAGCATTGGAGGATTGTAAAAATAAATTTAAAGCTCCTTTGCAGCAGCACTATAAAGGTCGAGTAGGGTTGCAGCCGTATAATATGGTAAAAGAGGTTCAAACATTCCAAGCAAATTGCCAAATTGTCCAAGACGAAATTAAAGAGCTTAAGCTATCCAGTCAAGATGGTACCAGCGTGCATTATTAACTATCTATTTTCTGCTTTCCTCAGCGAAGCGCTTGTGCCTCAGCGTCATTGCATTATAATAGCGTCACGATAAGCGAATAGAGCGAGACCAGCGTGACAACAGTTGAGGACAGTAAAAGCTTTCAGGGCATGATTATGGTGCTACAGCGCTACTGGGCAGCCCAGGGGTGTGTGATTGTGCAACCGCTTGATATGGAAGTTGGTGCTGGGACATTTCATCCCGCCACCTTCCTGCGTGCCATTGGGCCAGAACCGTGGTCAGCCGCCTATGTTCAGCCCTGTCGCCGGCCCACCGATGGGCGTTATGGCGATAATCCCAACCGCTTGCAGCACTATTATCAGTTTCAGGTATTGTTGAAGCCGTCACCTGATAATATCCAGGAGCTATATCTTGATTCCCTGCGTGCGCTGGGCATTGATCCGCTGACGCATGATATCCGTTTTGTAGAAGATAACTGGGAGGCGCCAACCTTAGGCGCTTGGGGATTAGGCTGGGAGGTCTGGCAGGATGGGATGGAGATTAGCCAGTTCACCTATTTTCAGCAGTGTGGCGGGCTTCCCTGCCGCCCAGTGAGTGGCGAGATTACCTATGGCCTCGAGCGTATTGCCATGTACCTGCAAGGGGTAGATAGCGTTTATGATCTGTTGTGGACAAAGACGACAGCAGGTGATGTGACTTATGGCGATCTGTTTTTACCTAATGAGCGTGAAATGTCGGCGTATAATTTTGAACACGCTGCAGTTGAGAAGCTGTTTCAGCAGTTTGACTACTATGAGGAGAGCTGCCAGCAGTTACTAGATTTATCGTTATCGCTTCCTGCTTATGAGATGGTGAATAAGGCCTCACACTGTTTTAATCTGCTTGATGCGCGTCATGCAGTGTCAGTGACTGAGCGTCAGGGCTATCTGTTGCGGATACGCAAATTGGCCAAGGCGGTGGCAGAGAATTATTACCAGAGTCGTGAAGCGCTTGGATTTCCACTGCTGAAACAGCAGGCAGAATTAGAGAAGGGGTAAATTGTGGCGAGGCAATATGATGATTTATTACTGGAGATCGTGACCGAAGAGTTGCCAGCGAAATCGCTACAGCGTCTGTCACAGGCATTGGAGAGTGGTTTATCAGAGAAGTTGGTCGCCGCACAACTCGATTTCAAGTGTATTAAGCGTTTTGCAACACCGCGACGCCTGGCGCTGCGAGTTGATCATTTGGCATTGCAGCAGCCCGATATAGAGATAAAACGGCGTGGGCCAGCGGTGTCAGCAGCATTTGATTCAGCCGGCAAGCCCACGGCAGCAGGGCTGGGTTTTGCCCGTGCTTGTGGTTGTGGTGACGATATGACCGCGCTAACGGAGGTTGAGAGCGATAAGGGGCGTTTTCTCCAGTTCTGTCGTGTTGAAAGTGGACGGCTAACGATTGAGCTGCTACCACAAATCATTGCCGAGGTTATTGCTGCTTTACCGATTGCAAAAGGGATGCGTTGGGGGGCGGGTGAAGTCACTTTTGTGCGTCCAGTGCATCATCTAATATTAATGCTGGGTTATGAAGTTATCGATACTGAACTATTGGGTATCGCCGCTAATAATATTAGTGTTGGCCACCGTTTCCACTATCCGAGTCTTGTTATGATTCAGCACCCCAACGAATATGAGGTGGCGCTAGAGCGTGCCCAGGTAATGGTGTCGATGGTGCAGCGCCAAGAAGCGATCGTTGAACAGTTGCAGCCATTGGCAGAAGAGGTGGCAGGCCATATTGTTTGGGCTGAAGGACTGCTTGATGAAGTGACCGCACTCGTTGAGTGGCCGCAGGCACTGCGTGGGAACTTTGCAGAACGTTTTTTACAGTTGCCGCGTGAAGTATTAGTAACATCGTTGCAGCAGCATCAGAAATGTTTTGCACTTGCTGATAATGAGGGGCAATTAAAACCCCATTTTATTACGGTTAGTAATATTGAGAGTCATGACCCACAACAGGTTGTGTGTGGGAATGAGCGTGTGGTCGAAGCGCGTTTGTCAGATGCAGAATTCTTTTATAAAATCGACCGCCAGCAGACGCTGGCAGAGCGTATTACAGCACTTAAACAGGTACTGTTTCATAAACAATTGGGGACTTTGCATGATAAAACCGAGCGCGTCTCTGTTTTGGCAGCATCCATTGCAACGCAATTACAAGCGGATGTTGCGCAGGCAAAACGGGCAGCACAGTTGGCAAAAACTGATCTGTTAACGCAGATGGTTGAGGAGTTCCCCAGCCTGCAGGGAGTGATGGGACGTTACTATGCGCAACATGATGGTGAAGCAGCAGAAGTCGCACAGGCGCTATATGAGCAGTATTTGCCACGTTTTGCTGAAGATGATTTGCCACAGACAGCTGTTGGCCAAGCATTGGCGCTGGCAGACCGGCTCGATACGTTAGTCGGAATTTTTGCTATTAATAAAGCACCTAGTGGCGATAAAGATCCTTTTGCGTTGCGGCGTGCAGCATTGGGGGTGATTCGTTTGTTGATTGTACAACGTTTGATGCTTGATTTACGTCCACTGATTGATCAAGCTGCCGAGCTTTACGGTGATAATTTATCAAGCAGTGAGGTAAAGGAGGAGGTTTGGCAGTTTATTCACCAACGTCATCGTCATTTAAGTCTGCGCCAGGGATTTTCTAGTGATGGTTTTGAAGCGGTTGCTGCCATTGCACCGGACTCGCTGTATGATTTTCGTCAACGTCTGCAGGCGGTGGAAGCTTTTCGCCAACTGCCAGCAGCAACGGCATTGGCCGCAGCGAATAAACGGGTAAAAAATATTCTAACGAAAACTGCTGTGGCGGATTTAACCATTGATCCAGCACATTTTGTTGAGCCGGCTGAGCAGCAGTTATTTGAATTGATGCAAGCGCAGCAGCGCGTTGATAGTGGCGATTATACGGAGTGCCTGACTGAATTGGCAACATTGCGCCAGGGCGTTGACCATTTTTTTGATGAGGTAATGGTCATGGCTGATGATGAATCGGTGCGTAATAATCGCTTGGCATTATTGACGGAGTTACGCCAGCTTTTTCTCCAGGTCGCCGATATTTCATTATTGAGTGATAGCTGATGAAATTAATTGTATTAGATCGTGATGGTGTGATTAATGAGGATAGCGATGCCTACATTAAATCACCACAGGAGTGGCATCTACTTCCTGGAAGTGGCGAGGCGATTGCTAAACTTAATCATG
>JANQHY010000043.1 GCA_028282395.1 Gammaproteobacteria bacterium | reverse complement strand
CACCGGCAAAAAGCATTAGTCCCAATATCATATTCATAAAAATATGGCGGAAGTGTACGGCGCTAACAAACTCGATGATATCGTCATGGACTGCTTTCGCACCAATAAGATCGAGACCGATAAAAAGTAGCGAGATAATGAGTGATGAAGCCATAATGGCGCTCACTGTTTGTAAGCGGATAAAGCGGTAATTAAGATAGGCCATTAGCACCGCTAGAGTGGTGATGCTAGCCAAATGTAGTTGCATACTGCTTATCATGAATATTTATCGTCTCGCTGTCGCGATGTCGGCCACTGCCGAATCGAGGATTCTCTATTACAGAAGCGCCATATCAGCTTCTGAGCTACTATCGCATTAAGAATAGCAAGGAGTTTGCTGGGAATCCAGTACTATTACTGTTGTCGATTGGTTAAGTCGTGGCGATTATTGGTAAAACCCGCTTCGCGATAGTATTGTTGATGTTTCTCAGCACGGTTTTGTGCGCTCGGCTGATTGGGAATAATTTCAATGACGCGATTAAACTCCTCTGCAAACGGTGGTAGCTGTTCGCTCAGGTTAAGCAGGATATCACGATGGTGTTCGGGTCTGTCACTAAATGGGCCAAAACCGATCTCAATAGGTGGTATTGGCGTGGTAAATTGTCCCAACATGCCGTGAGGAATAAAGCTTTGTTGGCGAAAGGTCCATAACATAACGTTGAGCTTTTCGCCATCACCAGCAGTATCAGTATGAACATAAACTTGGTGTTGCTGACTAAACGCTTTCTCTAATAGACGGCAGCTGAAGCGCCAGAGATCTTGATCGCCAATGAAATAGAAATCAGCGCGCATACGTTCTCTCCTGTGCCAGGTTGAGCAAATATTGTGTTAATAGCGGGACCGGGCGACCGCTGGCACCATTTTTTGGATCAAATGCTGAGCCGGCGACATCAAGATGGGCCCACTGTTGGGTCTCAGTAAAGCGGGAGAGAAATGCGGCTGCAACAATTGATTTGGCTGTTGGATTGCCACTATTTGGCACATTTTTTAGATCGGCTAGCGGGCTTTTTATTAAGTCATGTGCCTCTTCGGTGATAGGGAGTTGCCAAGCGCTATCACCAATTTGATTTCCAGCTTGTTTGAGCAGGTCGACTAAAGGTTGATGGTTGCCAAATAGCGTGCTCACCTCATGTCCCAATGCTATGATAGCTGCGCCTGTTAGGGTGGCAACATCAATAATAGCGCTCGGTTTAAACTGTTGTTGACAATAGGTTAGGGCATCACACAATACGAGTCGCCCCTCTGCATCAGTATTCATAATTTCAACGCTGAGTCCTGACATCGTTGACACAATATCGCTAGGTCGACTGGCCTTGCCGTTAACCAGGTTTTCTGAAGCGGCAATGATGCCAACAATATTTAACGGCAGCTTAAGCGTTGCTGCGGCGTGAAGTGTGCCGAAAATAGCTGCACCACCCGCCATGTCATATTTCATCTGCTCCATGCCAGTAGGGGTTTTAAGGTCAAGCCCACCACTGTCGAAAGTGATCCCTTTGCCAACCAGCGCAATCGGCGCTTCATTACGTTTGCCGCCGGAGTAACGCATAACGATTAATTGTGGTGGCTCACTGCTGCCTTGAGCAACCGATAACAGTGCGCCCATGCCGAATTTTTTCATATCGGCCTCTTTGATAATCTTTGTTTGCAATCGTGGTGTTTTACTCGCTAGCTGTGTGGCGCGGCGCGCAAGATAACGCGGGGTACAGTGATTAGGGGGAAGATTGGAGAGATCTTTGCATAGTTCGCTCCCCGCGCTGATCGCCTGTCCCAGCGCAAGCTCCTTTTCGGCGGCATTGTATTGGCTGGTTTTCACTAGCAGCGCAACACTTTTTTTGGCAGAAGTTTTTTTCCGCTTGCTCTTAAACTGATCGAGGCAATAGAAGGGTTCATTAAAAGCTATAACACTTTGGCTAATTTTAGCGGCGCTACTACAGTTACCCAATTTGACTTCATGTAACGTTGATACAGCATCTTGAATCGCATGATCTTTTAATATGTTTGCAGCAGCACTCACCATTTTGCGATAACGAGGAATATCAAGTTCGGCCATATCCCCACAACCCACTAGTAAAATGCGTTGAATTTTTACCTCTTCATCAAAAAGAAAATGGGGTAAGAATAGGGTCGAAGCTAATTCTCCTGAGATATCCTTTTGTTTAAGTGCAAATTTAATTAGCCCCGAGGTGATTTTATCAATTGCTTTGCCGCTAGTCGTTAACTGTTTTTCATGGTCAACAGCAATAATTAGGCAGTCTGTCTCAAGCTGGTTAATCGTACTGGTAGTAATTGTCAGTTCCATGTGTACACCTCCTCACAACACTTGTTTGAGCACCCTTAGAGAAGGGTGCTCAGGCTCGTTAATTTTTCATCATCGCTAAACCGGTATCTAACATTCGGTTAGAAAAGCCCCATTCGTTATCATACCATGAAGTCACTTTAACAAGATTACCATTAACACGTGTTAAAAGTGAATCGACTGTAGAGGATGCGGCACAGTGGTTAAAATCAATTGAAACCAGGGGTTCATCACTGTAGGCCAATACACCTTTTAGTTCGCCTTCCGCAGCAGATTTTAATAGACTATTTACCTCTTCAACACTGGTTTCACGCCCGGCCTCAAAAGTCAGATCGACAATAGAGACATTGGCAGTGGGGACACGAATAGCAAAACCATCAAGACGGCCATTTAACTCTGGTAGCACTAATCCGACGGCAGCTGCCGCACCGGTTTTAGTTGGGATCATTGATAACGCAGCAGCACGGGCACGACGAATATCTTTATGTGGTGCATCATGGGTGCGTTGATCATTGGTGTAGGCATGAATCGTTGTCATCAAGCCGTTAACCAAGGTAAGCTCTTCATGTAGTGGTTTAACGAGTGGCGCGAGACAGTTAGTGGTGCAGGAAGCATTTGATACGATAGTATCTTCCTCTTTTAAACTTTGGTGGTTAACGCCATAAACAATCGTCGCATCAACAGATTTGCCTGGTGCTGAAATCAGTACCTTTTTTGCGCCTGCAGTGAGATGGGCCGCTGCCTTATCCTTTTCAGTGAAAAAGCCCGTACATTCGTAAACCAGATCGACATTTAGCGACTGCCAGGGTAGTGCTGCCGGGTCACGCTCACAGGTGACATTGATAGTGTGGCCATTGACTTTTAATTGGTTGCCAGCGACTTCAACTTCGCCATTGAAACGGCCGTGGACGGAATCATATTTGAGCAAGTGAGCTAAGGTATTGATATCTGTCATGTCATTGATGGCAACGATATTAATCTGTTGTTCACGGCCACTCTCATAGAGTGCGCGCAATATATTGCGACCGATACGACCAAAACCATTGATTGCTACGTTAATTGCCATAGTGATTTTCCCCTCATTTATTTGTTGCGTTTCAATTATGCCCGACTGTCAAGGCTAGCGCATTGTAACGTTGTTTAGAATGAAAGGGAAGTTAGGAAATAATCTCTTCTATTGTCTTCACTTCCACCCCGACGTCGTGCCGAGGTACCAACACCCTGTCGTCCCGCGCGACCCAGGCAATAAACGCCAGGATTGTAAGCAATTACGCTAGTGAATGTTCCTGGGTGCTGCGATCAAGTTGCGGCGCGACGCTGGAGAGGGAGTTTGGCAATAGTGCAACATTAGCGCCACTGCTATGTTTGCCTAGTAAGCGGTTGCCTAAATTCTCTTTTGCTTTGATGAGTGTATAACCATGAGGAACTTTTCCTAATTGTGTAAGTTGTCGTTTAGATAGAATAATAATGGTATTGCTAGGGTT